>DATLQE010000110.1:0-4704 GCA_035535335.1 Lapillicoccus sp.
TGGATCGACGGCCACGGCCCCGACATCCGGGCCCACGACGAAGTCGGGGAGGACCATGACCGCGGTCTGCTCTTCGACCTGGGCACGATGAACCGGCGCCGGGCCCTGGGCCTCCTCGGCGGGGTCGGCGCCCTCGCCGCCCTGGCCGCGTGTGGCACGTCGACCGGGTCGACCTCGACGGGTTCTTCCTCCTCGTCGTCCGGGAGCGCGTCCTCCGGCTCGTCCTCCAGCACCAGCGCGGACGGAACCCTCACCGAGGTGCCGGACGAGACCGCCGGTCCCTACCCTGGCGACGGCTCCAACGGGGCCAACGTGCTCGACGACTCCGGCATCGTCCGGTCCGACATCCGGTCCAGCTTCGGGTCGTCCACGACGACCGCGCAGGGCGTCCCGCTGACCATCAAGCTGACCGTGCGCGACACCTCGACCGGCTCCGCCAAGTCCGGCGCCGCCGTCTACCTGTGGCACTGCGACCGCGACGGCCAGTACTCGATGTACTCGCGGAACGTCACCAACGAGAACTACCTGCGCGGCGTCCAGGAGACCGACTCCACCGGCACCGTGACGTTCACCTCGATCTACCCGGCCTGCTACGACGGCCGGTGGCCGCACATCCACTTCGAGGTCTACTCCGGCGTCGCCGACGCTACCTCGTCCGGTCCCATCGTCAAGACGTCCCAGATCGCCCTCCCGCAGGAGGCCTGCGCGGCGGTGTACGCGACCGACGGCTACTCGGCAAGCGTCGCCAACCTCGCCAAGGTCTCGCTCCAGAGGGACAACGTCTTCGGCAACGACGCCGGGATCCACCAGATCGCGACGATGTCGGGGGACGTCTCGTCCGGCTACACGGCGGCTCTGACCATCGGGGTGTGACCGCCCTGGTGCTGTGGTTGGGTCGTGCCATGACCAGCGCGGACACCTCGGGAGCCATGGTCGACCTGTCGGCGCAGAGCGCGAGCTTCGGTGGCTCCAACGGCCTCACCGGGTATGCGGTCCGGCCGCCGGGTGACGAGCCGCGACCCGGCGTCGTCGTCGTCCACGAGATCTTCGGGCTCGACGAGCAGGCGCGCCGGTATGCGCACCGCCTCGCCGACATGGGGTACGTCGTCGCCGTCCCGGACCTGTTCACGGAGGGTGGTCCGCGTCGTTGCCTCCGAGCCACCTTCCGGGCGCTTCGCGAGCAGCGCGGCCGAGCGGTCCAGGACATCGCCGCCGCGCGACAGTGGCTGCTGGATCGCGACGACACGACGCAGGACGTCGGGATCATCGGCTTCTGCATGGGCGGCGGGTTCGCCCTGCTCTGCGCGGCACCCAGGCACGGGTTTCGAGTCAGCTCGGTCAACTACGGAGACCTGCCCTCGAGTCCCGACGATCTGGCCGGCGCCTGCCCCATCGTGGCCAGCTACGGTGGGCGGGACGGCGGGCTTCGCGGCGCCGCGCCGAAGCTCGAATACCACCTGACCCGGCTCGGAGTGCAGCACGACGTCAAGGAGTACCCCAAGGCCGGGCACGCATTTCTGAGCGACCCCGACGCCCTGCCATGGTTCCTCGCGCCGGTCACCAGGATCGCACCGCTCGGTCCGGAACCCGAGTCAGCCGCGGATGCTTGGCCGCGGATCGAGGCCTTCCTCGCCGCGCACCTGGGGGCCCCGGACCGCCGGTAGACTGGACGGCTGGCATACCGAACCCCGAACGACAGCGCAGGAAGCAGACTTCCCTCTATGGCCACCACGAACGACCTCAAGAACGGTCTCGTCCTCAACCTCGACGGCCAGCTGTGGTCCGTCGTCGAGTTCCAGCACGTCAAGCCCGGCAAGGGCCCGGCGTTCGTGCGCACCAAGCTCAAGGGCGTGACGTCGGGCAAGGTCGTCGACAAGACGTTCAACGCGGGCACCAAGGTCGACACCGCCAACGTCGACAAGCGGACGATGCAGTACCTCTACAAAGACGGGTCGGACTTCGTCTTCATGGACACCGACACCTACGACCAGGTGCACGTCGACGCCGACACGGTGGGCTCGGCCGCCAACTACATGCTGGAGAACCAGAACGCCATCGTCGCCACCCACGACGGCACCCCGCTCTACGTCGAGCTGCCCGCCTCCGTGGTCCTCGAGGTCACCCACACCGACCCGGGCCTGCAGGGCGACCGCTCGACCGGCGGCACGAAGCCGGCCACCCTCGAGACCGGCGCGCAGATCGCCGTGCCGCTGTTCCTCGAGACCGGCACGAAGGTGAAGGTCGACACCCGCGACGGGTCCTATCTGGGTCGCGTCAACTGACCGGTGGCCGCTCGTTCCAAAGCCCGTAAACGCGCGCTGGACCTGCTCTTCGAGGCCGACCAGCGCAGCCTGAACGCTTCGGCGCTGCTGGCCGACCGTCAGAACAATCACGGCGACCAGCCGCCGCTCAATCCCTACACGGTTGAGATCGTCGAGGGCGTCGTCGGGCACTGGGCGGAGATCGACGAGCTGCTCACGACGTACTCGCACGGGTGGACGCTGCCCCGGATGCCCGGCGTGGACCGGTCGATCCTCCGGCTCGGCGCGTGGGAAGTCGTCTGGAACGACCAGGTGCCCGACGGGGTGGCCATCAGCGAGGCCGTAGAGCTGGCCCGGACGCTGTCGACCGACGACTCGCCGTCGTTCGTCAACGGCCTCCTCGCCCGGCTCGCCGAGGTCAAGCCCACCCTCGTGTGACCTCGGTCAGGAGCCGAGAGCCAGGCTGAGCCGGCTCACCTTTCCCGCCAGGCCGACGGCGTAGCAGGCCAGGTCCGGGGCGCACGACACCGTGGTCCACCCTCCGGTGTCGATCGACCGCCACGACCGGCCGGCGTCGAGGGAGATGTCCGATCCCGTTGGCCCGACCGCGATGGCCACCGGCAGCACGGAGACCCAGACCGCCGCGGTGCGCAGGCCGCCGGGCATCGAGCGCGACTCCTGCCAGGTCTGGCCGCCGTTGTCGGTGTACGCAGCGGTATGCGCCGGCGAGCCCAGCGCATCGATGTCGCCGCCGACCGCGATCCCGTTTCGCTCGTCCCGGAACTGCGCCGCGAAAACTCCGGCGGAGGGGCCGGTCGCCACCGGGGTGGACTGGGCGACCCATGTGCGTCCCGCGTCGACGCTGCGGAACACGCGGGAAACCGTGCCGCCGGTCCCGAACGAGACGGTCGAGCCGACCGCAGACATGCAGGTCCCGCCGGCCGCGAACGCGAACTCGCCGTCCACCGCCGGCGGCATGCCGGATGTGTCGGCCTTGGTCCAGTGGTGCCCGGCGTCGCGAGTGACGTATAACTCGAACCGCCCGTCGACCGGGTCGCCGACGAGGTAGCCGCGGTTGGGCGACGAGAAGGCGAGGCAGTCGAAGAAGCTGCGCGGGTCGGTGGTGGCCAGCGGGGAGGCCCAGGTCGCGCCGCCGTCGTCGGTGACCCATACCCGGCCGGCAGCCTCCGTCTCGCTGCCCGAGACGGACATCAACACCGCGTGGCGGGACGAGGTCGCCTCGATGTCGCGGAAGTACACGGCGCCAGCTCCGGGCGGGCTGACGTTGTCCCAGGTCCGACCGGCGTTCACCGTCCGGAGCACCTGCCCGTGGGTGCCGGCCACCCAGACGACGTCCCGGCTCACCGCGTCGACGCCCCGGAAGTCCTCGGGGGAGCCGGTCGGGACGGGGACCCAGGTCAGCGAAAGCGTGGGTGCGGCGACGGCGGGCGCAGCCAACGGCACGGACACAGCAGCGACGACGCAAGCGGCCGCTCCTAACAGGGCGGCGGCTCGCGTGGCGTGGACGGACAGGCGATGACGGCGCATGGACTGGCTCCTCCTGGTCGGAGCGGTCCGGATGACGAGGACCGCGGGCCCGTCCATTGCACCGGCCCGGCGCTCTCACGGCGTTGTCGTGGTGTTGTCGGCCGAGCATTGACCCTCACGCGACGTCACGGTCGACGATCGGTTCATGACCGACGTCGTCTCGCCCGTCCCAGCGCCCGTCACCGGCGCCACCAGTCCCGGCATCTCCCGAGCCATCTACGGGATGCCGATGTTCGCGACCCTGAACGCGAGTGATCTGGACCGCACCGTGTCGTGGTACGTCGACGGGCTGGGGTTCGTCGTCCTCTTCACGATGCCGCCACCGCCGAGCCCAGCCATGCTGGTGCACCTGCGCCGCTGGCAGTTCCAGGACATCCTCGTGCGGCCGGCCGACGGTCCGGTCACCGCTGGTTCGACGGGCACCCTCAACTTCGCCGCGGTCTACGACGAGATCGACGACCTGGCCGCACAGGCCCGTGCGCACGGCGGCGGGGCCGTCGAGGGTCCGGTCGATACGCCGTGGAACACCCGGGAGGTCACCACCACCGACCCGGACGGAAACGTCGTCGTGTTCACGGCCGGACGGCCACCGGACCGGACCGATCCGGAGTTCACCGCCGCGATGCGGCGTTGGAACGCCGAGCAGGCGTGATCGTGTGGAGTTTCCGATGCTCTGACGACGGAAGGCGTCCACGGTCCAGCGTCAGAGCCGGCGACCGAGCGGGTTCGTCGTGAAGGGCCCGCCCAGCGGACTAGGCCAGGCCATATCCGGCTCGGTCAGCTGGGACGCATACGCCTCGGAGTCGTCCTGCGGCCGGTACCCGATCGCCTCGCCACCGGCGGTCGACCACCACGACGTCGAGTTGGCGGACACGCCCCAGACCGTGTGGAATCC
>DATLQE010000111.1:0-5400 GCA_035535335.1 Lapillicoccus sp.
GAGGCGGACGTCCGCTGCCCGCGGCCGGCCTCGCGTCGACGCAGAAGCGCCAGCGCCAGCCCACCCGCCGACACGCCACCGAGCGCGACCAGCTCGACGGCCGTCAGCGCTGGAGTGCCCTGCGATGCCTGGCCACCGGAACCAGCGTTGACTCCACCGGGCGAGGAGTGCATGCCGGAGATGGTCTGGACGGCGAGCTTGAGGTTCTTGTCGTTGGCGCTGCCCCACGCGTACACGATCGTGCTCGTGCCCTCCTTGAGGGTGACGTCGGCCGGACCGATGACGACGGTGCCCGTACCGGCCAGGACCACGTCGGCCGAGACCGTTCCGGCGTTGGTCACCAGCGACTTACCGTTCGGGTTGGTGAGGTTGGTGACGACCGGTGTCCCGCCGGCCCGCACGTCGACCGCCGGGGCAGCAGCGTCGTGGCGAACCGTGAGGCGCGCCTTGCCCGCTGGGACCGCCGAGACGTCGTTGACGTACGGCGTGAGCTGCGGCGAGCCGCTCTCGGACAGGTGGGCGACGACGGTGATGTTGGCGCCGGCGGGGACGTTGACGCCCTTCGCCTCGAGCACCGCGGCCGCGCCGCAGCCGCTGTTGGCAGCGGTGAGCTTGAGGTCGTAGCTGCCGGCGGGCAGGCTCTGCGGGTCGGTGAGCGTGCCCGGCTGGAAGTTGGTCAGCAGGGCCTTGCCGTTGGCACAGACGTCCACCGGGGTGTTCGGGACAGCGTGCAGGATCGAGACCATGGCGGTATCGGCCGCCTGAGCCGACAGGGGCGCGGCCAGGGCGACGCCGACGGAGGCCCCCGCGGCAACGGCCACGGTGGCAAGAGCACGGGTGAGACGCATACAAACTCCTCGTGGATGTGACGGCCGGCGACGTGTCCCACTCCACGCTCGGGGTGCAGTCCCCGATAGCCGCTGTGCCCTCTCTTCCGTGGTCACGCGGCTTACGGATGCACTCGCGGCCAGGTCCTACACTGACGACGAGCTCGACGGGAGGACCAGCAAGCACACGCAGGGACGAAAGGGCTGGGACATGGGGGCGCCGGCGCCGTTTCCCGAACCGCCCGCCTCTGTACCCGTCGGCCACCCCGTCGAGGCCGCGCGCCGGTTCCGCCGGTTCGTCCTGCTGGACCTCTTCGCCGCGGTGGGCGGATTCCTGGTCCTCTACGTCGCCCTGCTCCTCCTGGGCACCCAGCTGGCCTGGCCGGCACTCGTCGGCGCGGTCCTCTGCGCGGTCCTGCTGCCCTGGTCGCTGCGGCTGCACCGCTCCGGTCGGGTCGACGCCGCGGTCCTCGCGGTGTGCGCGACGTTCTGGCTGCAGCTGGTCGTCGCGCCGCTCCTGGTCCCGTCGCTGTTCGGTGCGTTCGCGGTCCTCACGGTCTTTCCGGTGCTCTTCGCCATCCCCTACGCTCAGCGCCGCACGTTGTTCCTCGTCGCGGTGGTCACGGCGGCGGCTGCGGTCACCGGTGTCCTGCTTGCCATGCGAGCCATCGTCCCCGTCGTCTCGGGGCTGCCGACCGTGCTCGTCCAGATCGTGTTCTTCTCCGTGTCGGTCGTCTTCCTCGCTCTCGGTCTGACCGTCCTGTATGCGCACGCCGGCCGCCTCACCGAGGCGGTCGAGGGGCTGCGGGAGGCCAACGCCGAGCTGCACGAGTCAGAGCTCTCCCTGGAGCGGAAGGTCGTCGAACGGACCGCCCAGCTGGAGCAGGCCCGTCAGGAGACCGCCGTGGCGAGGGACGAGGCGGTCGGGCTCAGCCACCAGCTGGCCGCGATCCTCGACAACCTCGGCGAAGGACTCATCGTCCTCGACCCCGCTGGGCGGGTGGTGCGCGTCAACCGGCGGCTGGAGGAGATGTTGGCCCGCCCATCGGGAGGTCTGCTCCACCAACCGGCCGTACTCGTCCTTCCCGAGCTGGAGGGAATCGGTTCCACGCGCGCCGCCACTCGAGAGATCCCGTTGGCCGACGGCCGCCTGGGACGCGCCGTCGCCAGCGGCATCGTCGACCCGTCCGACCACGTCTCCCGCGGGACGGTCGTCCTCGTGCGCGACATCACCGTGGAGCGCGAGGTCGACCGGATGAAGACCGACTTCATCTCGACCGTCTCGCACGAGCTGCGGACGCCGCTCACGTCGATCCTCGGGTTCACCAAGATCATCGCCAAGCGCCTCGACGAGCGGGTCTTTCCCGCAGTGAGCGACCCCGACCCGGCGACGGCACGCGCCATGACCCAGGCCCGCGGCAACCTCGACATCATCTCCGACGAGGGCGAACGGCTCACCGGCCTCATCAACGACCTGCTCGACCTGGCCAAGATGGAGGCCGGGCGCGTCGAGTGGCGTGACGAGGACGTCGACGTCGATGCCCTGCTGCGCCAGGTCATCGCCATCGTCGAGCCGCTGTTCCAGGAGAAGCACCTGCCGCTGCGCCTGGAGCTCGAGCCGGGCGTGCCCGGGCTCCGGGGCGACCGGCACCGGCTCGAGCAGGTGCTCATCAACCTGCTCTCCAACGCCTGCAAGTTCACGGAAGCCGGGGCCGTGACCGTCACGACGAGGCGCCGCGCCGGGGACGTCGTCGTGTCCGTGACCGACACCGGTCCCGGGATCGCGGAGGGGGACCGCGAAGACCTGTTCGTCCGGTTCAAGCAGGTCGGTGACACTCTCACCGGCAAACCTCAAGGGACCGGACTCGGCCTGCCGATCTGCAAGGAGATCGTCGAGCACCACGGCGGGCACTTCGAGGTCGACAGCGAGGTGGGTCGGGGGACGACGTTCTCGTTCACCCTTCCCTTGCCCATCACGGCAGCCACGGAGCCCGCCGCTCCCCCCGTGGTCGACGCTCGGGCCTTGCTTCGCGACCTGCGCGACAGCCTGGCCGCCCAGCACAGGAGCGGGCCTCCGCTCATCCTCGTCGTCGACGACCACGAACCGGTTCGCCAGCTGCTGCGTCAGGAGCTGGAGAGCCACGGCTACGCCGTCCACGAGGCGGCCGACGGCCACGAGGCGATCCGGCAGGCCCGGACGCTCACCCCCGACCTCGTCACCCTCGACGTGATGATGCCCGACGTGAACGGGTTCGACGTGGCCGCCCAGCTGCGCCAGGACCCGGCCACGATGGGGATCCCGATCATGATCGTCTCCGTGGTCCACGACGAGGGTCGCGCGGAGGCCGTCGGGGTCGACAGCTACCTGACCAAGCCGATCGACAGCGCGGACCTCGTCGCCCACGTCGAGGCGCTTCTCACGGAGGGATCGGCCCGCCGTCAGGTCCTCGTCGCGGACCCCGACCCCAGGATGCGGGAGACGCTGCGCGACACCCTCGCCCGCCAGGGCTGGGCGGTCAGGACGGTGTCCGACCTGTCAGTGGCGGCGGAGGCCGCGCGCACGTCCGTCCCGGACGTCCTGATCGCGAGGACCGACCCGGCGGAGCCGTCCCGCCTCGTCGACGACCTGCGTGCCGATCCGGTGACGCACGGCGTCGTCGTCGTCCTCTTCGAGTGAGGTACTCAATGTCTGGAAGCACCGCCCGGAAGATCCTCATCGTCGACGACGAGGCGCACATCCGCGCCCTTCTCGAGCAGACCCTCGAGGAACTGGAGGACGAGGGCGTCGAGCTGCTCTCCGCCGCCGACGGCGAGGCCGCCCTGGCCCTCGTCGCCGCCGAGAGGCCGGACCTCGTCTTCCTCGATGTGATGATGCCCAAGATGAACGGCTACGAGGTATGCCGCGCCGTGCGCTCCGACCTCGGGCTCTCCGACGTGACGGTCGTGCTGCTGACGGCCAAGGGTCAGGACGCCGACCGGGAACGCGGACTGGCGGTCGGTGCCGACGAGTTCCGGACCAAGCCGTTCGACCCGGACGAACTGCTCGCGCTGGCCCGGGCCCGGTTGGGTGTCGACGGGGACCGTTGATGCCCAAGGACGTTCGCCTCAAGCGGCTTCTCCGCCGCGACGAGGTCGCCGCGGTCCTCACCGCTGTCTCTCGCGGCGAGGCCACCGTGTGGGACGCCAAGGGTCACCGGCTGGCCGGACCCGAGCTGGACGCGGCCACGGTCCCGGTGACCCGACCGGACGGCACCCTCGCCGGCACCGTGGCCGGGCCGCGAGCCGACGCCACGGCCGCGGCCCTGACCGCGCTCGTCGCGCTCGAGTCGGAGCGGCGCGAGATCGCCGACGAGGTCCTCGAGATGTACCGCGAGGTAAACCTCCTGTATGCGTTGGGCGAGGTCCTGGCCACGGCCACGAACCGCGCCGACCTGGCCTCCCGCACGCTCCTCGAGGCGACCCGCAACGTGCCCGTCGACGCCGGCTGGGTGGTCGTCGACGACGGCATTCGGACCGTCGAGGCGAGCCGGGCACCGGAGGGAACGACACGCATACCGGCCGACTTGACCCGGCTGCGGATCGAGGACGACGAAGGCGGGGAGCTGCTGGTGGCACCGCTCGCGTTCCGGGGCAGCCAGCGCGGGGCGATCGTGCTGTACCGGGCGTCGGACCCGTTCGCCGCCGGTGACCTCAAGCTGACCGGCGCCGTAGCCGCGCAGTGCGCCGGGTTGCTCGAACGCGTCATTCACGAGGAGCAGCGCGCTCGCGCGGCCGCCGAGCGTGAGGAGGCGTTGCGGCGTCAGCTGGACCAGTTGCGGATCGAGCTGGACCAGGAGCGCCAGGCGGAGCAGGTCGGGAAGGTGACCGAGACCGACTACTTCGGAGGCCTCCGCGCGCAGGCGTCGGACCTGCGCCGGATCATCGGCGAGCGGCCCCGCTGACCCGGGGCAGCCGCAGCTCCAGGGTCTCCGCCACGTCGTCGTCGAGGCGCAGCACAACCGAGCCCTCGCGCATCTCCTGGGGAACGTCACCGCCGGGACCGCGCAGCGTCGCGGTGACGGCGAGGACCTCCGACTCCCCGCCGGCGTCGACTTGGTGGGCCCAGGCGCGCACCTCGGGCACGTCGAGTGGCGCCAGCGGGACGCCGAGGAGCCGCTCTCCTGGCGGCAGGTTCTCGTGGCGGACCGTCCTGCCACGGGAGACGACGTGGAGGTGATCGCGCCCCGAGTCCTCGTCCCGGCGAACCTCGACGACGGCCCGGGGGCGGAGGGCACCCGACCGGAGCATGACCACGCTGACGACGATGACCAGAACGACAACCGTCGCGGCGACCAGGCGCTGGATGGCCGACGGCCACAACCAGATGTAGATCACCTCGGTGGCCATGAAGGCGAGGAAGGTGAGCGCGGCGACGACCGGGTTCCCCATCCACCGCCAGAACAGCGACGGCTCGTAGTCACCGCGGCGGCGGCTGGACTCCATCATGAGGACCGGGAAGACGCCGCCCATCAGCGGGCCGGTGAGGGCACCGACGACGCCGAGCGAGCCGGTGAACGAGGCGGTCTCGGTGATG
>DATLQE010000112.1:0-2458 GCA_035535335.1 Lapillicoccus sp.
GGCGACGTGCGTCTTCCCCGGCGTCACGCGGACCGACGTGTTCCGCAACGGGACCGGCGTGCCGCGGTCGCTCGCCCGGTTGCTGACCGGCGCCGCGCACCGGACCGGTCTCACGCCCGACGAGGCGGCCGACACGCCGACCTGGTTGGCCGGTGAGGCCGACGCTGCCACCGTGTCGGCGTCCTTCTTCGGACCTCACCGCCGCGTCCGACGCATACCGGACCGAGTGCTTCGGCTCGATCGGAGGCAGGCGCTGTGGGACGTGAGCGAGGACCTCCTCAAGCCCTGGCTGGCCGGGAAACCGGCCGACCGCTGACTGGGCGTCCACTCGGACTCATCCCGGCAGGGTCACGGTCATCCGGGTGCCGCGCGGCTCGCCATGGGACGCGACCAGACGACCCCCGGCGGCCTCGACCCGGAGCCGCTGCGAGGCCAGCCCGATGTGGCCCGCGGCCAGCTGCCGGGCGGCGCTCTCCTCGTCGAAGCCGGCGCCGTCGTCCGTCACCGCGGCGACCAGCTGGCCGTCCTCCTGCCGAAGGTCGAAGACGACCGACTGCGCACCGGAATGCCTGACGACGTTGGCGACCAGCTCGCGAACCGCACCGAAGACCACTCGGTCGGCGTCGGTGGCCGGACGGACCGGCATACCCTCGACCCGGAGCTCGACCGAGTACCCGCGGCCGCGCAGCGCCTCGGCGAGGTCCTCCACCGCCCGCACGAGCCCGGCCTGGTCGAGCACCGCCGGGTGCAGTTCACTGACCGTGCGACGGAGCAGGCCCGCGGTCTGGGTCAGGGCGTGGTCGACCCGGTCGACGGCCTCCGGGTCTCCGTCCCGGACGTCCTCGAGGTCCATGCGCGCGGCGAGGACGAACTGGAGCGCGCCGTCGTGCAGGGCCTCCGAGAGACGGCGCCGTTCGTGCTCCTCCACCCCGGCCAGCTCGACGAGCAGGCCGGCTCGGTCGATGGCGTGGGCGGCGATGTCCATGACGCGGGACCGCTGGATCTGGGACAGCGCCACCGAGCCGACGCAGACACCGACGAGGACGGCGACGCGCAGGAACAGCGAGGACCACGGCTCGTCGTTGGCCTCGCGAGTGGTGACGCTCGAGAGGACGTAGACCCCGACCGTAGGAACCGCGAGCGCCACACCGACCCGTGGGCGCAGCTGGGTGGCGGCCAGGACCGGGAGCAGGAAGAACCCGTTGACGATGACGTAGGCGGTCCAGCTGTCCTCGGCCGACAGGCCCGCCAGCATGGTGAGGACGCCCAGCACGACGATGTCGAGCGCGAGCGGCAGCCACGACAGGTCCGGCTCGCTCGTCCTCGACCGGCCGAGGAACGGCAGGGCCAGCGCCCAGAGCACCGGGTAGGCGACCGCGACCGCGTAGCACCAGACGATGTGATCCGTCGGCCGTTCCAGCAGCAGACAGGCCCAGACGAAGGCGACGACGCCGAGGCGGAGCCAGGCCTGCAGCCGAGCGCCGCGCGCGGCGTGGTTGGCCATCACGTCGGCGACGACGTCCTCGACGCGGGCCACACCCGCGGTGGTCTCGCTCATGGCACCTCCCGGAGGGTCTCGGCAACTATTGTCGTGGGCACGTGCTCGAAGAACCCGGAAGGAGACGCGTCATGGTCTCGTCCGACCCACGGGTGCGCGTCGTCGTCGTCGACGACCACCCCTTCTTCCGCGACGGGCTGACCCGGGGCCTGGTCAACAGCGGTCGCGTGGACGTCGTCGGTGAGGCCGAGAACGGTCGCGACGCCCTCGAGCTGATCACCGAGCTGCGCCCCGACGTCGCCGTCGTCGACTACCAGATGCCCGATCTCACCGGGTTGCAGGTCCTGTCGGCCATCGTGCGCGACGGCCTGCCGACCCGGGTCCTCATGCTGTCCGCGGTGGTCGAGAGCAGCATCGTGTACTCGTCGGTGGAGGCCGGGGCGGCGGGGTACCTGTCGAAGGACGCCCGGCGTCAGGAGATCGTCGATGCCGTCCTCGCGGTGAGCCGCGGCCGCACCGTCGTCCCACCGGAGCTCGCCGCCGGGCTGGTGAGCCAGATTCGGATGCGGGCCGAACCGAACCGTCCGATCCTCAGCCCGCGAGAGCTGGAGGTGCTGCGGGGCTTCGCCCGCGGATTGTCGGTGCCGGAGCTGGGCAAGGAGCTGTTCCTCGGGACGAGCACCGTCAAGACGCACGCCCAACGGCTCTACCAGAAGCTCGGCGTGTCGGACCGAGCCGCTGCGGTGGCCGAGGGGATGCGCCAGGGCCTCGTCGAGTAGTCCCTCAGACGGCTTGACGCACCGCGGCGGCGACGGCCGGGGCAACGCCCGGGTGGAAGACGCTCGGGACGACCTCGTCCGCGGTCGGGTGCTCCACGAGGGCGGCGATCGCGTATGCGGCGGCGAGCTTCATCTCCTCGGTCACCTTCCGGGCGCCAGAGTCCAGGGCCCCCCGGAAGAT
>DATLQE010000113.1:0-4873 GCA_035535335.1 Lapillicoccus sp.
GAGACGTTCCGCAACCCGGGCCCGACCTTCCAGCTCACCTTCGAGGGGCCGAGCACGTCGCGGGTCGCGCCGCACAGCGAGCCGACCCACTGGTATGCCGGATACGCCAGCCAGTCCGACCACATCCTCGGAGTGGACAGCGCGGTCTCGGGTGGTCAGGTCCTCGACTTCTGGACCTGGTACTTCATCGAGCAGGGCTGGGACTACGGCTTCGTCGAGGCGTTCGTTAACAACCAGTGGGTGACCGTCCCGCTGACCAACGACGCCGGGCAGACTGTCACGACGAGCGACAACCCGCACGACAACAACACCGAGGGCAACGGCCTCACCGGCACGTCGGGCGGCACGTACTTCGTCGACGAGCCGGAGTACATCCACCTGCAGGCGACCCTGCCGGCGGGGACGACGGACGTCCGGTTCCGCTACTCGACCGACGCCGCATACCTCGACACCGGCTGGTTCGTCGACGACGTCCGCGTCGGTGGCGCCGCGGCGACGGTCTCGTCCGAGTCGGGCTGGTTCCTCACGGACGGCACGCAGGACAACAACTGGACGGTCCAGCTGCTGTCGAAGTGCGACCTGACGCCGGGAACGGAGATCGAGGACGAGACCTACATCTCGACGGACGGGTACTACGTGTACCGGTTCACCGGCACGTCGATCACGCAGTCGTTCACGAAGTGCTCGTCGCAGGACTCGTTCACCGCGGTGATCTCGAACCTGCCCAGTGGCGACCTCGACGTGCTCGATGCCGCCTACGAGTTCCGGATCACCAACACCGGCGCCAAGGCGAAGAAGAGTTGACCGCCGGCTGAGGTGACCAGCTGACCGCGCGAGGTCGGGCCACGTGGTGGGGTCCGGCCTCGCGCTCTGCCCGGTTCACGCGTACCGGTGAACTCGAGTGGAGCGAAGTCGACGTGAGAGCGCCAACCTCGCTCCACCCGAACCAAAGGTGCGCCGCCAGCAACAACGCCGGATACCCCTTGCCCTGGGGGCAGAGATAGCAAGAAGCGCCCGGCCGGTGCTGGAACACCGACCGAGGACTCGACCATCACCAACCAGAGTGGAGACAGTCGTGAGCAACAGCATTCAGCACCAGCCGTGGTGCCTAGAGCATGAGTTCCACGAGGACTGACTAGGTGGTACTGCACCCGGACCCTCTACAAGACCCAGGAGGGCCTGGGCGGGGTCGTTGCGGAGGTGATCTGGGCGCCTGAGCGGGCAGCCGGCTCCTCCTCTTCGCCGATGTCGACGAGGGCGTCAGCGCTGTGGAGCCCGTGCCATCGCGGTCGCCCTCGTGCCAACTACCCCCTGGGCCGCCCGCCTGGTCAATGAACTGGTCGACGCTGTGGACGAACGGGTCCTGGCCAAGTCCATCGCACGCAACGGGCCCCTCGACCTGTTGATCGTCGAAGAGCTCGGTTGCATGGAGCCTGGCCAGGCCCGACGGGACGACGTCGTGGTGGGCGGACGGGCGCGACGGTCAAGTGGCGGGAGCGGCGTGTGTCGATCCTGAGAAGGAAACCCTCCTAGGGGTGTACCGGCACCTCCCGCAGCGCGGTCGACTGGATCACGGCCTGAGGCCTGGAGGCTGAGGCCACCAGTCAGGTCAGCGCCGATCTACCGAAGGCGGCGCGGGGTTCACGCGACGACGGGAGGCCACGTCATGAGCGTTCTGAGAACCATGGACGAGGGGCTGAGGCCTGGCTCGCCGGCACCCACGCGCTGCCGTCTCGACGCCCGGGCCGTGGCGCAGCTTGGGATGCGAATCGGTTCGGTATCCACCGCCCTCGTCCTCGAGGAAGGCTTGGAACTCGTACACGCTCGCCTCTGCGGGCTGCCGGAGGAAGGCCGCGG
This sequence comes from Lapillicoccus sp., assembly GCA_035535335.1. Lineage (GTDB taxonomy): Bacteria > Actinomycetota > Actinomycetes > Actinomycetales > Dermatophilaceae > Lapillicoccus. The sequence continues at coordinate 1,858 of DATLQE010000113.1, forward strand.
TCATGGATGATCTTGAAGCCCTCACCCGGAACTACCGCATCACCTTCCTGCGGTACCTTCCCAGACACGACGAAGCTGCCCTCACGCGGGCGTACGATCTCGGCCGCCAAGCCGTCGCAGCCGGGGTCAGCTTGCTGGACATCCTGAGCATTCACCACATCGTGCTCGCCGAAATCTATGACGAGACTCCCGACGAGGGCGCCGACATCGTGCGGACGGCCGCCGCCTTCTTCGCCGAAGTGGTCGCCCCCTACGACATGGTTCAGCGGGCGTTCCTCGACAAGAAGCTACATAAGGCCTACCGCCTGAGCGCTTGACGGCCTCAGGGAATGACCGCAGTTTCCAGACGGCTTTACTGCTCGTAACTCGCCGCCGGCAAGGGCCCGATGGAAGCTGTGCCTGCCTCAGGAACGCGATCCCGGCCGTGGCCGACGATGCGTCCAGAGGTGCGTCCGGGTCCTTGAGGCGAATCAGTTGCAGTCGGCGAACCTGGGCCACGTGGCCGACGTCGGCCAGGACCCGGGCGCCACGAGCGGTCCGACGCCGGCCAGGTCCATCAGCGTCGAGCCGAGGCGAGCATCATCGCCTTGAGCTCTTTGGTGAGCGCTTTGATCCTCGTGTCCACCACGACCGGCTCGGCCAGCTGCTCGGCGCCGAGGAGGCGTGTTTGCCGGCCAGGTAGCTGGCCGCCCGAGGGCCAGGACGCTCCCTGAAGAGGTTGCGCACAAGACCTGAACGCGTTGGCGCTGGAGCCTCGCAGATCCCCGAGGGCACCCCGGTGCAGTTGCGTGAACGCGCCCGTAGCGGCCGCGCTAGTTGCGGAGTCGGCGTTCTTAACCACCCCGACAAGCGCGGCGACGGGACAGGCGCGACGCGGCCACCATGGCGGTACAGCACAGACGTGCTGCTCCGGGCGCCTCGCATGCGGCGACGCGCGGTGTTCGCGGTCGGGTTTGCGTTGGCCAGGGCGTCGTTGATGTGCTGCGGATCGATCGGCGTCGCAAGCAACCACCGCTTAATCGCAATACCAGCGCCCTTCGACGGCACCAAAAACTCGGGCCGCAGCCAAACGCGCCTCGGTTAGCTCCACCAACTCTGGGACCAGGTCAGGGCCGCCAGCCGGGACTGGCCGGTCAGGCTGGGGTGGAAGTAATCCAGCGTGCTGACGTCACTAGGGGTGAACTGGTAACCGAAGACGGCGTTGCCATCAAACTTGCACCGGGAGTACTTCGCGCACTCCTCCTGCAGCACCGTGTTGAACGCAATGTTGCGTTCTCGAACCTGGTTGCGCTGCTGGTCGGTCCGGTCCGGCGCCAGCAACGACTGGCAGATGTCCGCGACGTCCCAGACGAACTGCGCCGTGGAGCTTGTGTGATAGATCGCCCAGAGCTGGTACACGTCGGGAATGCTGCTGACGAATATGTGCGAGCGCCGCGGCAATCCGGAGTCGAGGGCGGCTAGGGCCTGCTGGAACTGGGAACGGAACGTCGTAACCGGGGTCATCGAGTCGACTGAGGACGTGCAAAGGTCATTGGCGCCCATCAGGATCGAGACGTAGTCGGCAGCCTGCCCGACCGCCCTTGCGGCTTGGGTGGCCGCGCCACTCATTCTTGCTCCAGACATCGAGTCGTTGTAATTGCGGCCGGTGATCGACGGGTTGCCTGCCCGGATCCGTTCATAGTGGCTGCTGATCCCGTCCCAGCCCGCGTTTCCCGTGCTCCATGAGTTGCTCGGGTGGTCGCCGTACCAACAGCAGACGTCGGCCGCCTGGGTCATCGAGTCACCAATCGCGGCCATGCTGCTTGGCAGCTTCGGGCTGCCCGGTTGCGCGGAAGCTGTGGCGGTCAGTCCCAACATCAAGCAGACGACCGACAAGAGCACGAGAACAGGGCGTCGCATCGTGACCCACCTACGCTTTCCGGATAGCCGGTCCTTTCTAACGGGCCGGAATGGTGCAGGTCGCCCAAGGTCGGCCGCCTACACACATAAAGACCCCACCGGCGTCCGTCGATGACGCCGCCGGGCCAGCGCTGGCGAGGCCTCAGCGCACGCTCCCGCCGCGATCGAACAGCACGGCGCCCGATGTCCAGGTACGTGACGTCCGCGGAACCGCTGAGAGCGCGTGAGATCGGAGCCTCACGCGGTGGCTCGGTTCATCAGCCTGTTGGCCGGGGGCGCCTCCGATGCTCGGCTGGCCGACAATGGTCGTGTTGGCCAGGCGGACGATTAACCGCGCTCGGCCGGCGGAAGTTCACCGCCGACCAGGTCTCTCACGTCCGAGGCACGGTGCGACGGATGCTCACCGGGTTGGACTGCGAGCAGGCGGACGGGGTCGTGCTGGCCATACACGAGGGAACCCCAACGATTCGCACATACGGGGACGCACCCCGAGCTGGACTCGTTCTATCTAGAGCCGCGCGGCCTCGCCAGGGCCGCGCGGCCCCTGCGGGTGGCGGGGGCGCTAGTTGCGCAATGCGAACGTCGTACCCGCTTGGTCAGTGCCTCGAAGATGTCAGCTGTTTCCCAAGATTCCCGGGCCCTTCCACAGGGACCTGTGTTCGTACGGGCGCTCTTTCGAAGCGTGCGGTGACTGCTAACCGGGAATCCGACGTTCAGCCGGCGGGTCGCCGAACTGAACATCTTCGGCTGGCTGCGTGCTCACGCCCCGCGGCGCAGTACACCGGATCCGGGACGTCGGCTCAACCCCTTGGATGCTGGGGCGCAAAAGGCGGGGTAGGCCCCAGCACCCAAGGGTCACCGCTTACCGCTTGGTGCTCCTGTTGATGCCGTCGGTGTCGATCTGCTCCTTGCGGACTTCACCGCTGACGGTTTCCTCGTCGGTGACCTGCTCCTTGGCCAGGCGCACTCGCTCCTTCGGCACCGTCTCCTTCTTCACGACCGGACGCTCCTCGTGCAGGGTCACCTCGTGCTGCTCCTCGGAGATTTCCGGGCCGTCCAGGGCAGCGCCGCGGTTGCGGTCGGTGATGGGTTCGCGTTCCACGCGGACCTTCTCGCG
>DATLQE010000114.1:0-2500 GCA_035535335.1 Lapillicoccus sp.
GACATCCCCGACACCCTCGACGAGGCGGCGATGATGGACGGCTGCACCCGGTTCCAGGTGCTGCGACGGGTGATGATCCCCCTGATGGGGCCGGGCATCCTCACCGCCGGGATCTTCGTCTTCCTCTTCGCCTTCCAGGAGTACCTGACGGCGACGATCCTCACCGACGTGAACGCCCGCACGGTGCCGGTCTTCATCGCCACGCAGCTCGGACAGACGCTGCCGATGCTGCAGCAGGCCGGCGCGGCCGCGGTGCTGTTCACGATCCCCGCCATCGCCTTCGCGTTCATCGCGCAGAAGTACATCGTGGCCGGTCTCAACGCCGGCTCCGTGAAGGGCTGACCCGCTCCACCGGGGGATCGGTATGCCGGTACCGCTCGTCCTGCTCCCGGGCATGAACTGCGGGCCGCGGCTGTGGGACGACGTCGTGGCGACGCTGGGTGGCGAGGTGGTCCTCCCGCGGTTGGACCGGCCCAGCCTCGACCATCAGGTCGAGACGTTGCTGGACCGACTGCCGCCGCGGTTCGCACTGGGCGGTCTGAGCCTCGGCGCTATCGTCGCCATGGCCGTGCACCGTCTGGCGCCGGAGCGGGTGGCCGGGCTCGTCCTCGTGGCGACCAACGCGCGCCCACCGACCGAGGCCCAGCAGGCCGCCTGGCGGGCCCAGCTCACCCGGTTGGACGGCGGGGAAAGCCCCCGCGACCTCCAAGCCGACCTGCTTCCGCTGCTCGTCGGGACCGACGCCGGCCCGCCCCTGCGGGACCGGGCGCTGAGACTCGCCGACGACGTGGGGAAAAGCGAACTCGTCGCGCAGCTGCGGACCCAGCAGAGCCGCGTCGACGAGCGGTCGGGGCTGCGCGAGATCACCGTCCCGTGCACCGTGGTCGCAGCGGGAGCCGACCAGCTGTGCCCGCTGGACCGGCATACCGAGATCCACTCCCTGTCACCGGGATCCGAGTTGGTCGTCATCCCGTCGGCGCCCCATCTGGTGTCGCTGACCCACCCCGGACCGGTCGCTAAGGCGATGGCGGACTGGCTGGGGCGGGTGGACGTGTGACGGCACTCAGGTCGCCGAAGACCCGCATCATCACCTGGGCCACGTTGTAGACGACCAACCGAGCGCCCGCCTCGCGCACTCGTTCCGCATCCTCGACCCCGCCGGCCAGCTCGGCCCGCCAGCAGCCGGCCTCCACACCGCCGCGATGGATGGCCGCGATGGACTCGGCGACCGGGGGGTCGCCCTCCCCGGTCGACGCGGCCAGGTCGGCAGCCCCGATGAGGTACCCGTCGACGCCGGGAGTACTGAGGATCTCGACCGACCACGCGGCGGCGCTGGGCGACTCCAGCATGGCGATGACGAGCGTGTCGGCGGCGTTCTGCCGGTGCTCGGCGGGCGAGACCGTGCCGAACCGACCGGCCCGCGGGTAGGTCGCGAACCCACGCCGTCCCACCGGCGGGTAGTGCGTCATGGCCACGAGGTCCTCGGCCTCCCCGGCCGTCTCGATGTGCGGTGCCACGATGCCGCGCGCTCCTTGGTCGAGCGCACGGAGGGCAAGCCCCGGTTCGCGCTCCCCCGGACGGACCAGAACCGGCACCCCGTGCACCTCAGCCAGCGCGATGTGCGCCCGCAACGCCATGACATCGGCGGGACCGTGCTCACAGTCGATGACCAAGAAGTCCATGCCGGCCACGGCCAGCATCTCCACGACCTCGTCGCACGGCATCCGCACCAGCGCACCGACCAGGCTCTCTCCGGAGCGGAGCCGGGACTTTAGGGATGGCACCGTCGACCGCTCCCTTTCATGAACCGGTGAAGACATGCGTATGTCAACTATACTGACCGCCCGGCCCCAGCAGTCAAACGCCGCCGTCCGGGTCGTACGGCACCGAGGAGGTCCGGTGATCACGAGCTTCGACGTGGCGCGGTTGGCCGGCGTCTCGCAGCCGACCGTCTCGCGGGCGTTACGGGACAGCGACAAGGTGTCGGAGAAGACCAAGGAGCGGGTCCGGCGGGCCGCCGCCGCGCTCGGGTACGCCCCCAACGCGATCGGCCGCGCGCTCGCGCTCGGCCACTCAACCCGGGTCGGCCTCGTGGTGACCGACCTGCAGAACCACTTCTACGGCCACGTGATCCCCCATCTCCACGACGAGCTGACGCGGCACGGGTACGAGCTCGTGCTCCTGACCGAAGAGTCCGAGAGCGCCCCCATCGCCGAACAGATCGTGGCCACCGGCCTGTCCGGGGTGGTGCTCGCCACCACCACCGTGGACTCGGCGCTACCGGGCCGCCTCCGTGACCGCAACCTGCCGTTCGTCTACTTCAACCGCACCGCCCCCTCGGTCGACTCGAGCTCCGTCACCGTCGATCCCGAACCCGGCATGGCGGAGCTCGTCGACGAGATCATCGGTCTGGGTCATCGTCACGTCGGGGCGGTGTTCGGTCCACGCACGACGAGCACCGGTGAGGGCCGCGAGACGGTCCTGCGCAGCCTGCTCGAGG
>DATLQE010000115.1:0-2973 GCA_035535335.1 Lapillicoccus sp.
CCGATCGGCCGTGGCACCCCTCCGCCGGCCGGCACCAGCCCCGCAAACTCGAGCTTGTCCGCCCACCCGGCGTGGTAGAAGAAGTGCGCCGCGGCCAGCGGGACGTCGACGTCGCGCGACTCCTTGATCGGCTTGCCGTTGTCGAGCGTCTCGAGCACGGCGAACTCGCGAGCCCGCTCCTGGAGGATGCGGGCGATGCGGAAGAGGTACTTGCCGCGGTCGGCGCCGGACATCCTGCCCCACGGGCCTCGGTATGCCTGCCGCGCGGCCTTGACGGCGCGGTCGACATCGTCGGCGGTCGCCTCCGTGACGTCGGCGAGCACCTCCTCCGTCGCCGGGCTGATCGTCTTGAAGCTGGTGTCGCCGGCGGACTCCACGAACTCGCCGTCGATGAACAGGCCGTAGGACGAGTGGATGTCGACGACGGACCGCGACTCGGGGGCGGGGGCGTAGTCAAAAACCGGCATGGCAGTGGGCTCCTCCTATGCCTTCAGTCGATCGTCACGTAGTCGGGGCCGGAGTAGGCGCCGGTGCGCAGCTTCTGGCGTTGCAGGAGAAGGTCGTTGAGCAGGCTGGACGCCCCGAACCGGAACCAGTCGGGGTCCATCCAGTCGTCGCCGGCGATCTCGCTCACCGTCACGAGGTGCTTCAGGGCCTCCTTGCTCGACCGGATGCCACCGGCTGACTTGACTCCGACCTGCACACCGGTCTGGTCGCGCCAGTCCCGGACCGCCTCGAGCATGACGAGCGCCACCGGCAGGGTGGCCGCCGGCGAGATCTTCCCCGTCGACGTCTTGATGAAGTCGCCGCCGGCCAGCATCGCCAGGTAGGACGCGCGGCGCACGTTGTCGTACGTCACCAGCTCGCCGGTCTCGAGGATCACCTTGAGGTGAGCCTCCGGGCCGTCGTCGCGGCGACAGGCCTCCTTGACCGCGACGATCTCGTCGAAGACGGTGAGGTAGTCGCCGGCGAGGAACGCTCCCCGGTCGATGACCATGTCGATCTCGTCCGCACCGGCGGTGACGGCGTCCCGCGTGTCGGCGAGCTTGACCGGCATACTCGCCCGTCCTGACGGAAAGGCCGTCGCCACCGCGGCGACGTGGATCCCACTGTCGCCCAATGCTTCTCGAGCCACGCCCACCATGTCACCGTAGACGCAGACCGCGGCGGGACGGGGGGTCGACGGGTCGGTGGGGTCGGGGACCAAGGCCTTGGCGCAGAGCGACCGCACCCTGCCGGCAGTGTCGGCGCCCTCGAGGGTGGTGAGATCGATCATCGAGATGACCATGTCGATGCCCCACGCCTTGGCGGTGGTCTTGATCGACCGGGTCCCGAGTGCCGCGGCCCGAGCCTCGCAGCCCACCTGGTCGACTCCGGGGAGGCCGTGGAGCCACGTCGTGAGCGCCTGGTTGGTCACCCGGCCGACGCCGAGGACGTCTCGAGCCCGCTCTCCGACACTGGCGAGGGTGGTCATCGTCCCAGTCTAGGTCCGCAGGAAGGGCTCAGATCCGCGTGCGAGAATCGGCGTTCCGCCCTCGACGTTCTGCCCCCGACTGCTGGAGACCTCAATGAGCCGACCGACGTCCGCGCCGGAAGCTCTGCGCACCCTCCGCTCCCGCAGCTCGATCGCGCTCGGGATCATCACGATGGCTATCGGCGGGCTGATGGCCGTGCTGTCCATGTTCTCCGGAGAGCCTTCGCTGGTCCTCATCGGCTTCATGTTGCTGCTGGTCGCGGTGGGCTGGGTGCTCTTCATCCGGCCGTCCGTGGTGCTCACCGTCGTGGGGGTCGAGCTGGACAACCCGTTCCGGCACACCACCATCCCGTGGTCGCACGTCGAGGACGTCTCGCCGCGGTGGAACCTCGAGGTCTGGGCCGGCGGGAAGGCCTACCCGGCCTGGGCCATCGCCTCGCACATCGACCGTCCGAAGCGACAAGGGATCCCCGGTTACGGGAAGCTGGACCTCGCCGCCGCGGCGAGCGCCCCCAAGCCGTCCGAGGGCGCCACGGTGGGCACCGCCAGCCGGCTCATCGAGACGGCCATGGGCGAGTATGCGGAGCTGGTCGCCGAGGGCGACTCCGCGGCGGTCACCGGCAGGGAGATCACCCAGGGGTGGAACTGGCTCGATCTCGCCTGCTTCGCAGTGCCGGTGCTGGTGATCCTCGTCGGCATGTTGTCCTGACCAGTACCACCAGCACCGGTCCGGGACGTCAGGGGCAGACGACGTCCGGGTTCCACATCTCGAACGGGCCCGCCGGGTTGTGGTCCCACGCCCAGACGTGCAGCGAGTAGAAGGCCGGAAGGCCGTACCGGTTGGGTGCGTCGGTGACCATGAACTCGTGGCCGAAGAGCGACGGCGGCGCCGCATGGCCTGCGTCCCAGGCGCTCTTGATGACGACGTACTCGGCGGCGGCGAGCCGCAGCCGGCCGTTGGCCGGGGGCCGGTAGACGACGGCCTCCGGCCGCCGCGCGTCGATGGCGGGGTCGCCGACGAGGTCGCCGTCGACGTAGTGGACGCCCATCCCGCCGACCCCCGGCTGGTCGATGCACGTCTTGCCGGCGGTGTCGGCGAGGATCGCGTAGCCGTTGGCCTGGGCGATGCGCACGTCGTGGTACGCCGCGGTCGCCGCCCGGACCACCGCGAGCCCGATCAGGTGGCGAGCCGTCGATCCTCCGGTGGAGTGGGAGTGCCGGTGGGTCTGCACATGGGCTGGCCCCGACGTCTGTGCCGAAGCCGCGGCGGCGATCGTTCCGCCGAGCAGGAGCGCGAGCGCGCCGGCGGCGGCGGCGCGTCGCATCCGGATGGTCACGACCCCTCCGTCACGGCGTAAAGCTCGTCGGCGACCAGGCCGTGCGCCTCGCGGTGGACGCTGATGGCGGCATCCTCGCTGGGCGCCTCGACGAGGCAGAAGATCGTGCCCCGGTCTTCGTTGACCCAGTAGCGCAGGTACCGCACGTCGTACCGGTCCTGG
>DATLQE010000116.1:0-2350 GCA_035535335.1 Lapillicoccus sp.
GACACCGGGGCGGCAGATCGCCCGCAACGTCGGCGGCGGCCTCCTCGCCATGATCGTCACGTATGCGATCGGAACCCTCGTCGGATCCCAGCTCTGAGGTCAGGCCAGGGTCGCGACGAGGACCGCCTTGATGCTGTGCAACCGGTTCTCGGCCTGGTCGAAGACGATCGACGCCGGGCCCTCGAACACCTCGTCGGTCACTTCCAGCGCGGTCAGCCCGAACTCGGCGTGGATCTCGCGGCCGATCGCAGTGCCGAGATCGTGGTAGGCGGGAAGGCAGTGCATGAACCGGGCGGCCGGGTTGCCGGTCCGCTCCAAGAGGCGGGCGTTGACCTGGTAGGGCGCGAGCAGCTCGATGCGTTCGGCCCAGACGTCCTTGGGTTCACCCATCGACACCCAGACGTCGGTGTGGACGAAGTCGACCCCTTCGACACCGGTGAGGTCGTCCGTGACGGTGAGGCGCGCACCGGTGCCCGCGGCCACGTCTCTGGCGGCCTCGAGGACCTCCGGCGCCGGCTGCAATGACGGCGGCGCGACGACGCGGACGTCCATCCCCAGAAGGGCGCCCGCGACGAGCAGCGAGTTGCCCACGTTGAACCGGGCGTCGCCGACGTAGGCGAAGGCGATGTCTTCGGCCGGCTTCCCGGCGTGCTCGAGCATCGTCACGCTGTCGCAGAGGCCCTGCGTGGGGTGCCACTCGTCGGTGAGGCCGTTCCAGACCGGCACCCCCGCATACCGAGCCATGGTCTCGACCGTCTCCTGGGCGGTCCCGCGGTACTCGATGCCGTCGAAGAACCGCCCGAGCACCCGTGCGGTGTCGGCGATCGACTCCTTGTGGCCGATCTGGCTGCCGGCCGGGTCGAGCACCGTGACGTGACCGCCTTGGTCGTAGGCGGCGACCTCGAAGGCGCACCGGGTCCGGGTCGAGGTCTTCTCGAAGACCAGCGCCATCGTGCGCCCGACGAGGCGCTGGACCTCACGGCCCTCGGCGCGCTCCGCCTTGAGCACCCGGGCCAGGTCGACGAGCGACGCCCACTCGGCCGGGGTGAAGTCGAGCTCTCGTAGAAAGGAGCGGCCGGTCAGCGACGCCGTGCTGGTGGAAGGCACCGGCCCATGCTAGGAGCGTCCGGCTCAGAGGTAGGCGGCGATCGCGTCGGCGATCGCCTGCGGGTCCTCGGTCGGAACGCCATGAGCGCACGCCTCCAGGGTGACCACCCGAACCTGACCACCGTTCGCCGCATACCGGTCGAGCACCGACTGGATCTGCTGGTGCATCGGCTGCGGCGGCATGACCTCGACCCCAGGCCACCCGGGGACGGCGCCGAGCTGGCCGAGGAAGGCCAGGTCGAACGCCGACGTGTCAGAGATGACCTGGTCCTCCATGGCGCGGACCCAGGTGATGGGCGGCTTCTCCTCGATGTCGGCGATCCCGGAGGCGTCGAAGTGGGCCGGCGCCATGGTGTTGAGCACACCCCGGTCGCCAGGACCGACACCCGGCCAGGTGTCCGTGGTGACCGTGGTCCCAGGGTAGAAGTCGTCGCCGACGACGGTCGTGAGGCTCTCGTCGAGGAGGAAGTCCTCGTCGACGTTGGCCGCGTTGCCCCGGGCCCCGAAGAAGTCGCGCAGCACCACTCGCGGGCTGCCCGGGGTGTCAGAGCGGTCGCCGGCCTTCAACCGCGCGACGAAGTCAGGACTCGCCGTGCCCCCACCGCTGCCCGCGTGGTCGGCGCTGGCCTTGCCGTCCGCGGTCGTGGTCCCGCCGAACCCGTAGGGGCTGATCGGGGCCACGAGGACGACCGCGCCGAGGTCGCCCGGATGCTCCAAGAGGTACTGCTGGAGGATGCCGCCACCCATCGACCAGCCGGCGGCGACGACGTCACCGCAGCCAGTCAGTCCCAGGGCCTCCAGCAGCCCGTGGACGTCGTCGACCATGTCGCCGAGACCTCGGGTCGCGTCGATCGGCTTCTCCTCCGTGCGCCCGAAGGCCCGCATGTCCGGCGCCAGAACGCGCACGTCGTCCGGTAGCAGCTCGGCGACGTACCGCCAGAACCCGCCCGTGGTGAGGTTGCCATGGATCAGCAGGACGGGACGGCCGTCCTCGGGTCCGCTGGTCCAGACGTTCATCGCCAGACGAGGGGTCTTGACCATCTGGGGGGTGAGCTCGGCCATCAGGGGGCTCCTTCGGACTACGTGGGGTGTCGCCGTTCTAGCACCTGAACCCGATGCCGGGTCGGCCATTCGGTCACGATTCCGCGGCGCAGCGGCGTGTCTACGTGAACCTTTCCGGTCTCCACTACGTATCACGAGACAGTTGACGTACTCCTCCTGAACAAGCGCTTGCGGGAGCGCA
>DATLQE010000117.1:0-2265 GCA_035535335.1 Lapillicoccus sp.
GAAACGCGGGGCGCAAGTACGCTCATTCTGCTTCGTTTCAGGTGTGGACCACGAGGTGCGGCTGCCCGCTGATGATCGCGAAAATGGCAGCCTAAAGTGCACCCTGTCTCGCGCATTCCAGCGAATCTGGACAGACGGCCACGGACATGATCATGGCTCTGACCTCCAGCGATGTCTCCTACGGATCTGGCCGGACATCGTCCGACCCCTCTTCTAATCCGCGGGTTGTGGTTTCGAACCTCCCAAGCAATCCACGACCTCATCGAGCGCACTCACCGGATCCAGCGAGACCGACCGCACTCACTAGCAGTCGATTAGCTCTGAACATTCGTTTCACAAGCCGACCCTCCTGCGGCACAGCCTTGATCCCCGATTCGCATGCGCGACGGCGTTGGGTGGCGCCGATCAGCGACGGACTCCTCGCCTCAGGTAGCCGCCGGCGTGCGGGGCTGGATGTTCTTGTTGTTGTGGAACACGTTCTCGGGGTCGTATTTGGCTTTTACCTCGGCGAGCCGCCAGTAGGTGTCGTCGCCGTAGGCCTCGCGGACGCGGCTCGCGTCGTCGTCGGAGTCGAGGAAGTTCACGTAGACGCCGGCGCGGTGGGGTTGGAGGGCGTCGAGGAATTCTCGTGCCCACGCGGTCTCCGATGCCCTGACGGTGTTGTCCTGGTCGGGGAGCCAGCCTGCGTCGATGATGATGTTGTGCTCCACGTCGCGGCCGGGGTACGCGGTGGCGTCCCGGGGGGCTCCGGCAACTGCGCCACCCATGTGGAACATCACCGCGTACGACCTCGGCGATGTTGCGCCATAGGCGTGCTCGGCGACGATGTCAATGACCTCGTCGGACATGCCGGTGAGGTCGGTCGCTTTCCAGTAGTAGTGCCGGCCGTGGGGGGCGGTGTCGTCGATGCTGCTCTGGTGGTCGACGTAGCGGGTGGGTCCGACGAGGTCCACGAGTGGCGTCCCGAACTGGCGGAGCGCACGGACGGCGCGCTCCCCGTCCTCGACGGGTCCGGCGTAGCAGCTGGCCACGGCGATGGCCGGCCGGAAGTGCAGTTCCTCGCTGACAGCTGGCCACGGCGGGATCGTGCCCAGCCGAATGACGTTGCCGAGCTCGTCCGGCGCGTCGGTGACGAATTCACGGTAGAAGCGCAGGACGTCGGTGGTGTCCTCGGTCGCCCAGAACACCGGTCCGGCCATGACGGTGGGGCCGAGGGGGTGCAACGTGAATCGGAACGAGCTGACGACGCCGAAGTTCCCGCCGCCGCCTCGCAGCGCCCAGAAAAGGTCGGGGTGGTCGTTGGCCGAGGGCCGGATGATGTCGCCTTCGGCGGTGACCACCTCGGCTTCCACCAGGTTGTCGACGGTGAGCCCGTGTTTGCGCATGAGCCAGCCGATGCCGCCGCCCAAAGTGAGGCCGCCGACGCCGGTGTGGCTCACGGTGCCGCCCGTGGTGGCCAGACCGTGTCTCTGGGTCTCGTGGTCAACGTCGCTCCACAGGGCGCCGCCCTGGACGCGGGCCGTGCGCTCGACAGGATCGACGGTGACGGCGCGCATCGCCGAGAGGTCGATCACGATTCCGTCGTCGCACACCGCGGTGCCGGCCACGTTGTGACCCCCGCCTCGTACGGCGATCTCGAGGTCGCGGTCGCGGGCGAAACGCACCGCTGCGGCCACGTCGGCGGGGCCGCTGCAGCGGGCGATCAGTCGAGGGCGCCGATCGACGGTGCCGTTCCATACGGCGCGTGCGTCGTCGTATCCATCGTGGTCGGGGGCGATCACATCGCCCCGGAATCCGGGGATCTGCATCGTGGCTAGTGCTGTCATCGTTCCTCCTTCGGTCGATGGGTTCATCGCAACATCGGCGGGCACCGAGGAGAAGTCAGCTATCTGGACTTTGAAGTACGGAATCTGGACTTCACGGCGGTCGAGAGACGCGGGACACTGCGCTCATGAGGACCTACGGCCAGTACTGCCCGATCGCCCGTGGCGCGGAGATCTTCGCTGAGCGTTGGACGCCGTTGATCATCCGTAACGTGCAACTGGGCTGTGAAACCTTCGGCGAGATCCTCGAGGGTGCGCCCGGACTCTCGAGGACGCTCCTCACGCAGCGGCTCAAACAGCTCGAACGCCTCGGCATTGTCGAGTCGACACCGAAGGCTCATGGACGCGGTCACCGATACCAGCTCACGAGCTCGGGCCACGACCTGTTCAAGGTCTGCGAGACCCTCGGCGAGTGGGGAGCTCGCTGGCTCGAGATCGCCCC
>DATLQE010000118.1:0-3455 GCA_035535335.1 Lapillicoccus sp.
CGTCAACGCCGGCGCGCTGGTGGTCTACGACCAGGTCGACCCGGAGCTGCGCGAGCGCATCGAGGACGTGATCCTCAACCGCCGCAACGACTCCACGGAGCGGCTGCTCGAGATCGCGGAGCGGTTCAACACCGCTGCGGAAGAGGCCGACCCGAACGCCGGTCAGGAGTGGCGGTCGCTCCCGATCGCCGAGCGCATCACCCACGCGCTGGTCAAGGGCATCGACGAGCATGCGGAGGCCGACGCCGAGGAGCTACGCCAGGAGATCGTCGCGCGAGGCGGACGGACCATCGAGGTCATCGAGGGTCCGCTGATGGACGGCATGAACGTCGTCGGCGACCTGTTCGGGTCCGGAAAGATGTTCCTGCCTCAAGTCGTCAAGAGCGCCCGGGTGATGAAGAAGGCGGTCGCCTACCTGGTCCCCTTCATCGAGGCGGAGAAGGAGCAAGAGCAGAGGGACGGGGGTCCTCGGACATCCCGGGCCAAAGGCAAGATCGTCATGGCCACCGTCAAGGGGGACGTGCACGACATCGGTAAGAACATCGTCGGTGTCGTGCTCCAGTGCAACAACTACGACGTCGTCGACCTCGGCGTGATGGTGCCGCCACAGAAGATCCTCGACACGGCCAAAACCGAGCAGGCCGACGTGATCGGCCTCTCCGGGCTGATCACGCCGTCGCTCGACGAGATGGTGACGATGGCCTCCGAGATGGAGCGGCAGGGCTTCGAGATCCCGCTGCTCGTCGGGGGTGCGACGACGTCACGAGCGCACACGGCCGTCAAGGTCGACGAGCGGTACCACGGTCCCGTGGTCTGGGTGAAGGACGCGTCGCGGTCGGTTCCCGTCGTGTCGCAGCTGCTGTCGGACGACCTGCGGCCGCGGCTCCTGGAGACCGTCAAAACCGACTACGACGCGCTTCGCGCGCGGCACGCGGCGAAGGCCTCCGAGCGGCCACTGGTCTCCCTGGAGACCGCCCGGGCCAACGCCACTCCGGTGGACTGGTCCGCATACCGGCCGCCGATCCCCCACGTCATCGCCCAGCAGGAGAAGGAGCTGCTGCAACGACAGTCCGGCGTGCCGCGGCACGAGATCACCCAGTTCGTGCGCACGTGGCACGACTACCCGCTCGCCGAGCTGCGCGACTACATCGACTGGGGGCCGTTCTTCGCGGCGTGGGAGATGAAGGGCCGGTTCCCCGACATCCTCAACAACCCGGCGACGGGCGAGGCGGCGTCGCGGCTCTTCCAGGACGCGCAGCGGATGCTCGACCAGATGGCCGAGGAGAAGTGGCTGAAGGCCGACGGCGTGCTGGGGCTCTTCCCCGCCAACTCCGTGGGTGACGACATCGAGGTCTACACCGACGAGACGCGCTCGGCGCTGCTGGCGACGCTGCACACGCTGCGCCAGCAGGGCCAGCACCGGGACGGCGTCCCTAACCGCGCGCTGTCGGACTTCGTCGCCCCCAAGGAGACGGGCCTGCGCGACCACGTGGGCGCGTTCGCCGTCACGGCGGGGCTCGGCGTCCGGGAGAAGGTGGCCGAGTTCAAGGCCAACTTTGACGACTACAGCGCGATCCTCCTCGAGTCGCTGGCCGACCGGCTGGCCGAGGCGTTCGCCGAGCGGCTGCACGAACGGGTCCGCCGTGACGTCTGGGGTTACGCACCGGACGAGCACCTCTCGGCCCACGACATCCTCGCGGAGAAGTTCGTGGGCGTCCGGCCCGCACCCGGCTATCCCGCCTGCCCCGACCACACCGAGAAGCAGACCCTGTGGTCGCTGCTCGACGTGGAGCGTCGGGTCGGCATCCGCCTCACCGAGTCGATGGCGATGTGGCCCGGCGCAGCGGTGAGCGGCTGGTACTTCTCGCACCCGTCGTCGCAGTACTTCGTCGTCGGACGGCTCGGCCAGGACCAGGTCGAGGAGTATGCGTCTCGCAAGGGATGGTCCCTCGCCGAGGCGGAGCGGTGGTTGGGTCCGAACCTGGGGTACCAGCCGGAGGACTGACCGAGTCTTCCGCTCCCCCACCGGTCACTGTCCGGTGTGGCTCGCGATCCAGTGGCTCGGGTCCGGTCGGCTCGACTGGCAGTCGAGCGGCTCGGCTCGCGGTATTCCGGCAGTCGAGCCGCTCGACTCGCAGTCAAGCCCAGCGGTTTCGGAGCCGTCCGCGGTTGTGGACCGGCGCGGCGGCTGTCCGGCCCGAAGGCGAGAATCGAGAGGTGAGCTGGCGCGAGGCATACCGACGGGTTGTCCTCGTCGTTCGCCGGGTCGTAGGGCGCGCCTTCCCGAGCCAGTCGCACATACGTTCTACAGTCCGGGACATGAGCACCGCCGTCCGCACCGCGCCACCGCGCCGCCGCGAGCCGCTGCCCCAGCGCACGGCCGCGCTGTCACCGAGCCGCGCGGCGGACTTCATGGTGTGCCCGCTGCTCTATCGGTTCCGCGTCATCGACCGGCTGCCGAGCCCGCCCAGCCACGCGGCCGCGCGCGGCACCCTCGTCCACGCCGTCCTCGAGCGCCTCTTCGACCTCCCGGCCGCGGACCGAACGCCGGAACGCGCCGTCGAGCTGCTGGCCCCCGAGTGGGAGCGGCTCGTCGAGGAGGAGCCGGAGCTGGCCACGCTCATCTCCGACGACGGTCTCGACGCTCCCGACCGGGCGTCCTGGTTCGCCGACGCGGCCGCCCTCGTCGACACCTGGTTCACCCTGGAGGACCCGACCCTGCTCGAGCCGGCCGAGCGCGAGCTCTACGTCGAGGCGGACGTGGGCGGCTTGACCCTCCGCGGATATGTGGACCGCCTCGACGTCGCCCCTAACGGGGCGATGCGCGTGGTCGACTACAAGACCGGGCGCTCACCGTCCGAGTACGTCGAGGCCAAGGCCATGTTCCAGATGCGCTTCTACGCCTTGGTGCTGTGGCGGATGCGCGGCGTCGTCCCGACTATGCTCCAGCTGGTCTACCTCGGAAACCGCGAGCTGCTGCGTTACTCCCCGGACGAGGCCGACCTGGTGGCCACGGAACGCAAGATCCGAGCGCTCTGGACGGCCATCGAACGGGCGGCCACGACCGGCGACTGGCGCCCGTCGCCCTCTCGAGTATGCGACTGGTGCGAGCACCGAGCCATCTGCCCAGCCTGGGGCGGTACGCCGCCGCCGCTGCCGGACCACGCGTCGCTCCTCGCCGTCGATCCCGAGGAGTCTGGTCGCGTCGAACCCGCTGACGAGTGACCGCCTAGGCCCTGGCTACCGGCCGGGCCGCAGAGACGGCGAGGAGCAGGTCCGCGGGCCCGACGCCGCGCAGTGACGGAAGCTGAACTGCACCGGCCATCCGCGGCACCGGGACGACGTGGGGCACGGCGATGGTCGGTACCCCGGCGGCCACCGCCGACGCCACACCGGCCGGCGAGTCCTCGATGGCCACGCAATCAGCGGCCGCCACGCCGAGAAGACGGGCGGCC
>DATLQE010000119.1:0-4761 GCA_035535335.1 Lapillicoccus sp.
CGCCAGCAGTTCCCGGCGAAGCGGATCGCCTTCCTCGAGAAGAACGTCTGCTACTGCACCACGATGAACCGGATCGACCTGCCGCACCTGGTCTGGGCGCTCGAGTCGCTCGTCCAGGGCCGCGTCGTCAATCCGATCCACGTCGACCCCGACGTCGCCCACTGGGCCCGCGTCGCCCTCGACCAGATGCTCGCCCTCCCCGGCGAGACGGCCAAGGACTGATGCCCTCATTCGACCGGGTGGCCGTCCTCTCCGACGTCCACGGCAACCTCACGGCCTTGGAGGCCGTCCTGGCCGACCTCGACGCCCGCGGCATCACCCGGATCGTGAATCTCGGCGACGTAGTCGGCAAGGGGCCGCGCGGCGCCGCCTGCGTCCGGCTCGTCCGGGAACGCGACCTCGCGACCGTTCAGGGCAACTGGGAGGCGTTCCTCGCCGACGGCCGCGATCACGGACCCGGGCCGCAGTGGTGGCGCGACGAGCTGGACCCTGGCCAGCTCGACTGGCTGGCGGCGTTGCCGTTCTGCGACGACCTCGTCATGAGCGGCCGCCGGGTCCGGATGCTGCACGCCTCACCACAAGGGGTGTTCCAGCGGGTCTCCTACCGGCACACCCCCGAGCAGTACGCCGGGATGTTCCTCAACACCCCGCATACGGGCGACGGCCCTGCGCCGACCTGCGTGCTCTACGGCGACATCCACGGAACGTACCTCGAGGGCGACGACAACCAGACTCTGGTCAACGTCGGCAGCGTCGGGAACCCCCTCGACGCGACCACCGCGTCGTATGTCGTCCTCGAGGGCGTCGCCGACTCGCCGGAGCCGGCGCCGTTCGGGATCCAGTTCGTCCGGGTCCCCTTCGACATCGAGCAGGAGATCGCTGTCGCCGAGGCGAGCGGGATGCCTGAGGCGACGGCCTACGCGATCGAGCTGCGGACCGGCCTCTACCGCGGCTACCAGGAGGCGAGCCGGAACCTCTAGTCGTCCTTGTGGCTCACGACGTTGATCACGGTGCCGTTGGGCGCCCGGACGAAGAACCGTCGAACGCCCCACGGCTCCGTGGTCAGCGGGTGGACGATCTCGTAGCCCCGCCGCTGCGCCTCGGCGTAGGCCTCCTCGACCTCGTCGCCCACGTGCACCGACAGCTGTGAGTCCACCGGCGCGGACACGTCGCGCGTCACGAGCTGGAGCACCGCTCGGCCATCCGGCGTCCTGACTCTGGCGACCCAGCCGAGGTTCATCTCCTCGACGCTCAAGCCCAGGTAGTCCATGTAGAACTCGCGCGCCTGGTCCATGTCGGCGACCGAGAGGTTGGCGGTGATGCCCGTCGGGTTCACGTCGTCATTCCGTTCCCACTGTGAGGGTCATCCCGGCGATCCGGAGCCGTTCTACCAGCGCGTCGCCCATGGCGACCGCCGGCGTCAGGACGCCGCCGTCGGAGCTGAGCCGGTCTTCGTCGCGGGCGAGGCAGAGCGCCGACTCCCCGAACATTCGCACCGTCGCCACGTTCCCAGGGTCGCCGCTGGCGGAGACGACCGCCCGCAGCCGCCGGCCGGCCGCCGTCGTACTGCGCAACTCGAACCGGAAGTACCCCTGCTCGCGGACCTGCTCGCCGGGTCCTTCGCCGGGGGACGGCAACAGCCGGTCCGCCAGCCGGCGCGTACCCGGGTTCGACATGGCGGCGAACGTCGTGCCGAGGGCGGCAGCCAGCCCGTATGCCTCCAACCTGCCGCGGGTGCCACGGCCGAACCCGACCGCCTCGCGGTACCGGAAGCCCGGTCCGTAGGCGTTCCCCAGCAACGAGTCGCTGCGCCGGACGATGCGTGAGTTGAACGACGCCATGATCCAGGGCGCCGTCCACCGCCCCGTGGTCGCGTCGCGAAAGACGTGCCTGACATCGCGCTGGCCCGAACGGTCGGGCCTGGTCTCTCGATCCGCGGTGAGGGCGAACGGGTCGAAGAGGACTCCGCGCCGCTCCGGGTCGGCGTCCAGCGCCTCGATCTGCCAGCGCATGGAGTCGACGGTTCCGCCGTTGATCCCGCCGCTCAGCCGGGTCACCAGCAGGGTCGTGTCGCCCAGGCCACCCAGTCCCAGGCGAGCCGCCTCGCCATGGAGCAGGTGGACGCCGAGGTCCGACGGGATCGAGTCGAACCCGCAGGCGTTCACCACCCGAGCACCGGTCCGGACCGCCGTCTCGTGAGCGGCGTCGATGGCGTCACGGACGAAGAGCACCTCGCCGGTGAGGTCTGCGTAGTGGGTTCCGGCGTCGGCGCAGGCGCGCACCAGGGGGAGGCCGTACCGCGCATACGGGCCGACCGTGGTCGCCACCACCCGGGTGGCGCGGGCGAGGGCCGACACCTGGGCGACGTTCGTGATGTCGCAGACGACGAGCGGCCATTCCCGGCCGGCGCCGGACAGCTCGGATCGCACCCTTTCGAGGCGTTCCTGTGACCGACCGGCGAGGGCGACCCGCATACCGGTCGGGGCATTGCGGGCCAGGTAGGCGGCCACGAGGCGGCCGACGAACCCGGTCGCCCCGAGGACGACGAGGTCGTACTCGCGGTCGGTCACCGGGCCATCGCCCCGAGACGGGCCAGCAGGAGGGCCTCCGCCTGACATACCCGCTCGAACTCGCCGAGGTGGAGCGACTCGTTGGCCCCGTGGGCGCGGCCGTCGGGGTCCTCGACTCCCGTCACGAGGATCGCCGCGTCGGGGAAGACGTCGGCGAACCGGGCCACGAAGGGGATCGACCCCCCGGAGCCGATGTCGACGGGCTGAACACCCCACGCGTCGGCGAAGGCGGCCCGCGCCTGGTCGTAGACGGGCCCGTGGGCGTGGGCGTCGAAACCGGGGCCCTCGTCGTCGAGGAGCACCTCCATCCACGCGCCCCAGGGCAGGTGCTTCTCGAGGTGCGCCTTGAGGAGGTTGTATGCGACCTCGGTGTCCTCGTCGGGGGCAATCCGCATCGACAGCTTGGCCGACGCGGCCGGGACGAGGGTGTTCGACGCCGTCTCGACGGTCGGAGCGTTGAACCCGATGGTCGTCAGGGCCGGCGTGTTCCAGAGCCGGGTGAGTATTGTCCCGGAGCCGATCGTCTCGACACCCTCGAGCAGGCTGGACTCGAGGCGGAGGCGCTCCTCGGAGTAGTCGAGGTCGGACGCCTCTCCCGACTGGAGGCCGTCGACGGCGACATTTCCCTCGCTGTCGTGGAGCGTTGCGATCAGCCGGATCAGCGTGGTGATGGCGTCCGGTACCGCCCCGCCGAACATCCCCGAGTGGACGCCGTGGTCCAGGGTCCGGACCGTCACGACGACGCGGATCGTGCCGCGGAGCGTGACGGTCAGCGCGGGTTCGCCGAGGTCCCAGTTGCTGCCGTCGGCGAGGACGATCGCGTCGGAGCGCAGCTTCTCGCTGTGCCGCTCGAGGATGGTCAGCAGCGAGTCGCTACCGATCTCCTCCTCACCCTCGACGAACACCGTCACCCCGACCGGTGGGCCGTCCGGGAACGCCCGCAGGGCCGCGACGTGGGCCATGACTCCGGCCTTGTCGTCGGCGGCGCCGCGACCATAGAGCCGGCCGTTCCGCTCGGTCGGCTCGAACGCCGGGGAGTCCCACAGCGCCGGGTCGCCGGGCGGCTGGACGTCGTGGTGCGCGTAGAGCGTGACCGTCGGAGAGCCAGGCGGGCCGTCGCGGTGGCCGATCACCGCCGGGCGGCCGCCCTCCCTGACGATCTCGACCTCAAGGCCCTCGGCGCGCAGCAGCGCGGCGACGGCGTTCGCGCTGTCCTCGACGTGCTGCTGGTCGAAGGAGTCGAGCGAGACGCTCGGGATGCGTACGAGCGCCTCGAGGTCCTCTCGCACGGCCGGCAGCAATGCCGTCACCCGCCTCTTGATCCCGTCGACCTGGTCGGGAGCGAGGACGTCGTCAGCCACGGCCGTCGACTCTAGCGGCCGGTCGAGTGGCTCGGGGCGGCCGCTGGACGGCATACCCTGGGCGGGTGCAGCTGAGCGTTCCGTGGGGCAAGAAGAAGGTCGAGGACGATCCGGTCGTCGAGACGCACGACGAGCGGCCCGGCGCCAAGAACCGGCCGACGCCCAAGCGGCGCGAGCAGGAGGCAGCACGGAAGCAGCCGCTCGTCGTCACGGACCGGCAGTCCGCCCGCGACCGCGACAAGCTGAAGCGGCGCGAGGCCCTCGCTCGCCAGCGCCAGGCCATGGTGACCGGTGACGACGCGCACCTGCCCGCGCGCGACAAGGGGTCGGAGCGGCGGTTCATCCGCGACTACGTGGACGCCCGGTGGAGCGTCGGCGAGATCGTCCTGCCGATCATGGTTATCGTCCTCGCGCTGTCGTTCCTCCGGACCAGCTGGGCGCTGATGACGGTGTTCGTCCTCACCTACGGGCTCATCGCGGTCGCGGTCATCGACGCGATCCTCATGTGGCGACGGATCAAGGGCCGGTTGGCCGCCAAGTTCGGCGCCGACAAGATCCCGTCGGGGGCCACGATGTATGCCGTGATGCGCGCCTTCCAGCTCCGCCCGACCCGGATGCCCAAGCCGCAGGTGAAGCGGGGCGACTACCCCTCCTAGTCACCCCACGAAGTTCTCCGCTCCGCTCCGATACTTCGCGGGGACCCCGACTTCCGCACCCCACGAAGTTCTCCGCTCCGCTCCGATACTTCGCGGGGACCCCGACTTCCGCACCCCACGAAGTTCTCCGCTCCGCTCCGATACTTCGCGGGGACCCCGACCTTCCCAGCAGGC
>DATLQE010000120.1:0-3985 GCA_035535335.1 Lapillicoccus sp.
GGCCTCACCGACTTCGGCATCGCCGGCCGCGGTGGCGCCGACCCTGCCGCCACCCTCGACTGGGCGACGACGGACGGCGCCGACCCCGGAGACGTCGGCGTCTCGGTGCCCTGGGCGCCGCCGGAGGTCCTCTACGTCCAGGGCGAGGGCACCCAGTCGACCGCACATCTGGCCGAGCGCGGCGACGTCTACTCCCTCGCCGCCACCCTCTGGCAGCTGCTGGTCGGCCGGTCTCCGTTCGAGGTCCCCGGCGGCGACAACTCCGCATACGCGCTGATGCCCCGCATCCGCACCCAGCCGGTCCCCCCGACCGGCCGTCCCGACGTCCCACCCAGCCTCGAGCGGATCCTCGCCCAGGCGATGGCCAAGGACCCGGCGCTGCGGCCCGGCAGCGCGCTCGAGCTGGCCAGGCTGCTCCAGGGCGTCGAGCAGGAGCTCCACCTGGCCCGGACCCAGATCGTCGTCCTCGACGACCGCGATGGAGCCTTGACGACCGCGGCGCCCGCAGGCGACGACGCGACCCGGGTCAAGGCGGTCCAGCAGGTCGCGGCCCAACGACCTGGGGGTATGCGTCCGGTCGCGTCCTCCGGCGCGTTCACCGCCGTCCTGGGCACCGAACCGGACGACCGCACCTCCGCGGCCCGCGCCGGCCAGCCGGTCTCTACCAGCCGCCGCCCCCTGGTCCTCGCCCTGGTCGCGGTGGCCGCCTGCCTGGCGGTCATCATCGTCCTCCTGCTCCGACCCTCAGCCGAACCGGAACCCGGGCCTACGCCCACCACGACCCGCACAGGAGTGGCCACCCAGAGCGCGACCACCGACTCCGCCATCGGCGACGGAGTGTTCGCCGCGCCGGTCGTCGTCGCGAACCCCAAGGTCGGCGCCGTGGAGTTCACCTGGAGCTACACCGGGCCGAAGTCCACGGACACCTACCGCGTCCACATCGGGCCGACCCCCGAGGAGGCCCAGATCGCCGACCCGGTGACCCTCCCCAAGGCCACCTACTCCGTGAAGACCGCCAGCGGCGCGCCCATGTGCCTCATCGCCACCGTGGTCCGGGCCGGTCAGATGTCTCCGGGCTCGACCGCCGTGTGCGGCACCGCCCGCTGAGCAGCGCCAGCGGCAACCCGAGGATCGTTCTGGACACAAAGTTGCGTCGACGTGTCCGTCACGGACACCCTTGTCCGGATTTACGGGCCCGGGGTCGCACGGGACGAGCCGGTCGTCGACACAGGGGGCAGTCGAAGCATGGTGAGCGGGATGTCGCGAGCGCGCCGCCTCGGCGCCGTGTCGACGATCCTGGTGCTGCTGCTCGGGACCGCGCTCGTCTGGTTCGCCCTACGCGCCGAAGGCGACGTCGTCCGCAAGACCGACCTCTTCGACGGCGGGGTCTGGGTCACCAACGCCGAGCAGGCGCGGTTCGGCCGGCTCAACAAACCCGCCGGTCAGCTCGACGCCGGCATCGCCTCGCCCGGCACCCAGAGCTCCGGGCTCGACGTCGTCCAGGACGGCGCCGCGGTCCTCGGGGTCAGCAGGGCGTCGAACCAGCTGCTCCCGATCAACCCCAAGACGGCCACCCTCTCCGACTCCAGCCAGATCACCCTTCCCACCCCGCCGGCCGCCCCCAAGGGCACCACGCCACCCACGCTCCTCGACCTGCGGGCCGGGTCGATCGCCATCGCGGACCCGGCGAAGGGCAGCGTCTGGGCGCAGCGGATCGACACGCGTACCGGCGTCTCCACCCTCGAGCAGCTGCAGCCCTCCCAGAAGCCGCGGGCCGTCCTGGGGGGTGACACCGTCGTCGCGGTCGGCACCGACGGCACGGTGTATGCGGCGTCCGGCAGCAAGGGCGACCTCGCCACCTTCCCAGTCGCCCCCGGCGGCGGCGACTTCGCCGACCCGGTGATCACCAAGCTCGGCTTCACGACCGCCGCCCTCCAGCTGACCGCGGTCGGCGGCCACTGGGCGGCCCTCGACGGTGCCACCGGCAAGGTCTGGTCGGACGCGGCACCGCAGCCTGTCGATCTGGGGAGCATCATCGGCGCGCCGGTGCTCCAGCAGGCCGGCCCCGACGCCGCGGGCGTCCTGGTGCAGACCGGCGACGCCCTCCTGTCCGTCCCCTTCGCCGGCGGCGTTCCAACCCGTCCCGTCGCGGTCCCGCCGGCCGGGGTGACCGGCCTCGTCGCCAGCCAGCCGGTCGCTCTCGGCGCGTGCCTCCACGCGGCGTGGGCCGGTCCCGACTCGGTCTGGTACGGGCGCTCGTGCACCACCGAGGGCGCCGACCCGAGCCAGCAGAGCCAGCCGGCCGTCGAGCTCGGCAAGCTCACCAAGGGCGTCCGCACCGACGGCGTCAAGCTCCGCGTCAACCGCGGCCTCATCGTCCTCAACGACCTCGACTCGGGCAACGTCTGGGACGTCACGGACACCCCGGTCAAGGTCGACAACTGGGAGTCGGTCATCCCGCCGCCGCAGCAGGAGGACCAGAACCAGAATAAGGACCCGAACCAGCAGGACGACCAGATCGTCACCACGCCGCCGCAGGCGCAACCCGACGAGCTGAACGTCCGGCCCGGCCGCACCTCGAGCCTGCACGTCCTCGACAACGACTCCGACAGCCAGGGCTCGATCCTCGGGATCGCCCCGGGCGACGTCAGCAAGCCCGACGTCCCCGACGTCAGCGCCGCGGTTTCGATCGACGGCCAGACCATCGAGGTGACCGTCCCCGCGAACCCGACGGCGAACACGTTCCGGTTCAGCTACACGGTCAACAACGGCTCCAGCGGCCAGAACTCGCGCGCCACTGGCAGCGTCGTCGTCCACGTCGTCGACGACGCCGTCAACACCCCGCCCTTCGTCCGCGGTGGGCAGGCCCGGCTGGCCCAGGCCAAGTACCCCGTCGTCCGCAACGGGCACGTCACTGTCGGCGTCGTCGCCGACTGGCGCGACGGCGAGAACGACCCGCTCTCGGTCGACTCCGGTGACCCGGCCGTGAGCGTCGACCCCTCCGGCGCCCTCGGCGTCACCGCGCCGGACAACCCCGGCAGCGTCCCCGTGAAGTACGTGATCGGAGACGGCCACGGCGCCGCCTCCGAGGGCCAGGCCAGCGTCACCGTGCTTACCGACGACGCCCGCGCCGAACCGCCGCAGACCCAGCCCGACGTCATCCGCGCCGTCGTCGGCAAGCCGGTCCAGCTCCAGCCGCTCGGCAACGACGTGCCCGGCGCCGACCCGACCGATCCCGGCGCCCGGATGCGCCTCGCCTCGGACGTCCGCGGCCCCGGCGCCCTCGTCATCGACACCAACCCCGACACGAACGTCCTCACCGTCACCGGCAGCGCCCAGGGCACCTTCCTCGTGACGTATGCGGCCCAGGTCGGCTCCGCAATCGCCCCCGGCCGGATCCGGGTCGACATCCTGCCCAACCCCAGCGACGACCAGCCGCCGGTGGCGGCGCCAGACTCGGCGACGGTCCGCGACCAGGAACCGGTCATCACCGACGTCCTCTCCAACGACTACAGCCCGCGCAGCGACGTCCTCGTCGTGCAAAAGGCGGTCGCCGACGTCGCCTGGTTGCAGCCGTCGGTCGTCCAGGGCCGATGGGTCCGGGTCCAGGCGGCCAGCCCGCTGACGGGCCAGCAGGAGCGGCGCGGCAGCATCGACTACGTCGTCAGCGACGGCACCAAGACCGCCGTGGGCCACGTCTCCGTGGTCCAGAAGCCCCGACCCGAGCAGTCGCCACTGCCGAGTGTGCAGGACGACGAGGCTCTCGTCCGGTTCGGCGACGTCGTGACCATCCCGGTCCTCGACAACGACACGATGTCCGGCGGCGTGCCGCTCAAGCTCGACCCTCAGGCGGTCAAGGTCGTCGCTGGGAAGGGCCAGGCGTTCGCCTCGGGCAGCGTGATCCGCTACGTCCCCGACGTCGCGCCGATCGCCGCGGACGACGTCGTCACGCTTGAGTACGCCACCTTCCCCGAAGGCAGCCCCG
>DATLQE010000121.1:0-5705 GCA_035535335.1 Lapillicoccus sp.
GTCGATGACTTCGTTGCAGATCCTGACCGCGAAGTCGAGCTCGGTGCCGGTGTAGGACTCCGGCGAGTACTCGTAGAAGACGTCGGTGTCGGGCACCGTCTCCTCGAGCTTGCGACACAGGCGCGCCGCCTGGACTGCGATGTCCACGATGCCGTCCTGGTCGAGGCCGAACACCACGCGCCGCTGCAGGACCGACGTCGAGTTGTAGAAGTGGACGATCGCCTGCTTGGCCCCGCGGATCGCGTCGAAGGTGCGGTGCACGAGGTGGTCCCGGCACTGGGTCAGCACCTGGATCGTCACGTCGTCGGGGATGTGGTTCCCGTCGATGAGCTCGCGGACGAAGTCGAAGTCGGTCTGGCTGGCCGACGGGAACCCGACCTCGATCTCCTTGTAGCCCATGCGCACCAGCAGGTCGAACATCCGCTTCTTGCGCTCGGCGTTCATCGGGTCGATGAGCGCCTGGTTACCGTCCCGGAGATCCACCGCACACCACCGCGGCGCCTGGGAGATGCGCCTCGTCGGCCACGTGCGGTCCGGGAGGTCCACGGCGATCTGCTCGTGGAACGGTACGTACTTGCCGAACGGCATCCCCGACGGAATCTGGGGGTGGAGCACTTCACTCACGTCCTCTGGTCGCTGCGAGTCGGTCTGGTCTCAGCCAGGCAACGCGGACTCCGCGACGAGGGAGGCCGAGTGACTAGGCCTCGTCGCGGCAGCGAAGGAGGAGGAGCGCCGTACGCACCCGCCGAGGGTATGCCCGCCGCTCGCGACCCGTCCACTCCGGTGTCCGTCCGCCCGGATCATGAGACCGACATCTCGGCGACGCTCTCGTACCATGGGGAGGTGACTGACGCGGGCATCATGCGCGTGGGCCATGAGGAGCGCGAACGGGTCGTCCACGTGCTCATGCAGCAGTATGCGGAAGGCCGGCTGACCGCGGGCGAGCTCGACGACCGCTCCGCGCTGGCGCGGCAGGCTCGCACCTACGCGGACCTGGACGGCTTGGTGGCCGACCTTCCGGTGCCCTCGCCGTCCGCCGAGGTCCGCCGGATGACGACGACCGCGGAGCTCGCTCGGCTGGGCACCGACCCGGCCCACCCGCAGACGATGACCGGCGGGATGTCGAGCTTCGTGCGACGCGGCATCTGGACGGTGCCCGCATACCTCAACATCAGCGCCAGTCTGGCGACCGTGAAGCTGGACTTCCAGCAGGCGATCTGCCCCCACGACGTCGTCGACATCCATGTGTCCGGTGGCGTCGGTGCCGTGGTCCTCGTCGTGCCCGAGGGGTGGGCGGCGAACACCGACCAGGTCGGCAAGGGCATCGGCTCAGTGTCGAACAAGGTGGACACCATCCCGCACCCGGGCAAGCCGCTGCTGGTCCTCCACGGCAACTCGGTGGCCGGTGCGGTGCGGGTCCGCTACCCGGGTCGTCACGACCGGTACCTCATGCGACGGCACGTCAAGCGGGGCGGTCCAGACACCTTGCCGGCGGCGACCGACGGCACGGCGAACCATGTCGGATCGACTCCGGGAGGCCGGTCGGCCACGCCGCAGGACGCTCCGCCACCGGACCGGGCGGACCAGCCCTGAGTCCGGTGCGGTGTGGAGCTCAGCGGGTGTCGTCCAGGTCGAAGGGCCGGTCGAAGAGCGGCACGGTGTTCCACCGGGCGTCGAGCCGAGAACCGTTCGCCCTCAGGCGAATCCGGTGTGGCGTCTCGATGAGCACCACATCCGCCTCGAACGAGTCCGAGCCGGTCCAGCCGCCGCGGGAGACCACCGGGACACCTCGAGCGCGCGACTCCACCCACCGGTCTCGACCGCACGGGACCGCCAGCACGCGCGGGGAGCGGCCGAAGGTGAGCAGGTGGTCGGATCCGTCGCGGCTCACGGTCAGGTCGGTGCCGCGACGCAGCGGCTGGTCCGGGGCGTCGGTCTCGACGACGAACTTCACCGGTGCATCGGGTCCGTCGTGGCGGGGCTCGACCGCGGGCAGGGCTAGCGCGGCGAGTCGCTCGGCCAGTCGCGACTCCGACGCATACGCCTTCTCCGGTGGCTCAGGGCTGCTGTCGAGCGCGGGGAGCAACCGCTCCCAGAACACGTCGAGGACCTGCTGCATCTCCTCGACGCTTGCGGTGGTGGCGACGACGAGGTCCGCCTCGGGCACGACGACGCAGAACTGGCCGTATGCGCCGTCACCCCGGTATCCGTGCCGGGCCATCCAGTACTGGTAGCCGTAGCCCTGCCGCCAGTCGACGGGCCGCTCCGCGTCGTTGTCGTTGTCGACGTGGCTCCGGGTGGCCAGCGCGACCCAGCCGTCCGGGAGCACTCGCCGCCCGTTCCGGACCCCGTCCTGCAGCAGGAGCTGCCCAAAGCTGGCGACCGCCTCCGTCTGCAGGTGCAGGCCGGTGAACCCGAGAGCGACGCCGTGCTCGTCGGTGTCCCACCGGGCCGGGCCGACGCCGAGCGCGTCGAGCAGCCGAGGACGCAGGTACTCGAGCAGTGGCTGGCCGGTGTGCTCCTCGACGAGGGTCGCGAGCGCCATCGTCGTGGGGTTGTTGTAGGCGTGCCGTGAGCCGACGGGTTCCTCAGGTGGGATGCGCAGGAAGCCGCGGACGAGGTCGCCCGCACCGAGTCGCCGGGCCGGTTCGAGCGTGTCGTCCCGGTGTCCGGTCGACATCGAGAGCAGGTGGTGGACGGTGAGCTGGGCGACCGCGGGATCGAGGTCCCGCGGAATGTGCGTCGGCAGCAGGTCGACGACCCGGTCGTCGAGCCGGAACCGGCCCTCGGCCACGGCGAAGCCGACGGCGGTCGACGTGAAGGACTTGCTCAGCGAGTAGAGCAGGTGCATGCGGTCGGCGGAGTAGGGCGCCCACCAGCCTTCGGCCAGGACCTGCCCGTGCCGCAGGACCATGATGCTGTGCAGCTCCAGGCCGCGCGCCTCGACATCGTCCAGAACCGCATGCACCGCGGCGGCGGGGACACCGACGTCGGCCGGCCTGGTCCTGGGGACCCGGGTCGCCGTCGTCTCACTCATCCGGCTCACCATAGGTGGCCAATCGTCCGTCGCCACGGCCGGGCTCGTTGCTCTTGTCGGTGGTGGGCGACAGGGTAGGCGCATGATCTCGACGCTGCGCCGCCGGCTCCGACCCACCTTGGCGTGTGGGATCGTCCCGCCCGAGATCCTCCGCCGGATCGCCGAAGGAGCCGGACCGGATCACCCCGAGGTGCCGGACGACGCCGCGGCCGCCGCGCAGCGCACCCTCGAGGCCGACGCTCGGCTACGGCGGCAGCGCGAGGTCTTCGCCGAGCGCGGGCGCGGCGACCTGCGCGGCCCGATCCCCGGACTGCCCAACCTCCGGGTCGACGAACGCCTCGCCGAGGCCGAGCGGCGGGCCCGGGCCGAGGCCGAGTCAGTGGTCCAGCGGGCCGTCCACGACGCTCAACACCAGTCCAAGCTGCCGGGGCAGCTGGTGCGCGGCGAGGGCAAGCCACCGACCACAGACGACTCGGTCAACCGGGCCTACGACGGCCTCGGTGCGACCTGGCAGCTGTACTGGTCCGCCTTCCAACGCAACTCTCTCGACGCGAAGGGGCTGGAGCTCGTCGCCTCGGTGCATTTCGAGGAGCAGTACGACAACGCGTTCTGGGACGGCCAGCAGATGGTCTTCGGTGACGGGGACGGCACGTACTTCAACGACTTCACGTCGAGCGTCGACGTCATCGGCCACGAGCTGGCGCACGGCGTCACGCAGTACACCGCCGGCCTCACCTACGTCACGCAGTCCGGGGCGCTCAACGAGTCGGTGTCCGACTGCTTCGGCTCGATGGTCAAGCAGCAGGTCCTCGGCCAGGACGCCGCCGACGCCGACTGGCTGATCGGCGAAGGGCTGTTCACGGCCGCCGTGCAGGGTGTGGCGTTGCGATCGATGAAGGCGCCGGGCACCGCATACGACGACCCGGTCCTGGGCAAGGATCCGCAGCCGGCCGATATGGACGGCTTTGTGAAGCTGCCCGCCGATGCGCAGCACGACAACGGCGGGGTGCACACGAACTCCGGCATCCCGAACCGCGCGTTCTACCTGGCGGCGACGAGCATCGGGGGCCGGTGCTGGGAGGGTGCCGGACTGGTCTGGTAC
This sequence comes from Lapillicoccus sp., assembly GCA_035535335.1. GTDB lineage: Bacteria > Actinomycetota > Actinomycetes > Actinomycetales > Dermatophilaceae > Lapillicoccus. Next base: position 4,140 of record DATLQE010000121.1, read on the forward strand.
GACGTCCTGACCGGCTCGAGCATCACCAAGGACATCGACTTCGCCGGGTTCGCGACACTGACCGTCGCGGCGGCCGAGGCCCGGTTCGGTGGGGGCAGCAGCCAGGCCACGGCGGTCAAGGACTCCTGGCAGACGGTGAAGGTCCTCAAGGCCACCGCAAAGAAGGCGACCAAGAAGAAGGCCAAGAAGGGATCGTGACTCAGAACCCCAGCCGCTGCAGCTGCTTCGGGTCGCGCTGCCAGTCCTTGGCGACCTTGACGTGCAGGTCGAGGTAGACCCGCTGGCCCAGCAGCACCTCGATCTGCCGTCGCGCCGTGGTTCCCACCTCGCGCAGGCGCGAGCCGCCGCGGCCGATGACGATCGCCTTTTGGCTGGACCGCTCGACGAAGACGTTGACCCGCACGTCGAGCAGCGGCGAATCGTCCGGTCGGTCCTCGCGAGGGACCATCTCGTCGACAACGACGGCCAGCGAGTGCGGGAGCTCGTCCCGGACCCCCTCGAGAGCCGCCTCGCGCACCAGCTCGGCGATCATCACCGCCTCCGGCTCGTCGGTGAGGACGCCGTCGGGATAGAGCTGCGGCGACTCCGGCAGGAACGATGCGAGCACCTCGACCACGACGTCAAGCTGGTCACCCCCGGTGGCGGAGCACGGCACGATCTCGTCCCACGAGCCGAGCTGGTCGATGGCAATGAGATGCTCGGCCAGCTGCGCGCGGTCGACGCGGTCGCTCTTCGTCGCGATCGCGACCACGGGCTTCCGCTTCACCTGCCGCAGCTCGGTCAGCTCACGCGCGATGAACGTGTCACCCGGCCCCGGCCGCTGGTCAGCGGGCAGACAGAACCCGATGACGTCGACCTCGAGCAGCGTCTCCCGGACCAGGTCGTTGAGCCGCTGCCCCAGCAGGGTGCGGGGCTTGTGCAGACCCGGCGTGTCCACCAGGACCAGCTGAGCGCCGGGGCTCATGGCGATGCCGCGGATGGTGTGCCGCGTGGTCTGTGGCTTCGACGAGGTGATCGCGACCTTCTGGCCGACGAGGGCGTTGGTCAGGGTCGACTTGCCGGCGTTCGGGCGGCCGACCAGACAGGCGAACCCCGCTCGGTATGCGGATCCGTCGCCGGCACGCCCCGGACGCGGCTCATCGCTCATGGGCCTGCTCCTTCTCGAGCACCCGCCGCGCGAGCGGTTCGGCGTCCTCGTCCGGGGGCTCGATCCGCCGGACCAGCACCGTCGCGATGCGATGCCGGCGACCGGCCATCTTCTCGGCGGTGAGCGACAACCCGGCGACCGGCGCGTGCGACCCCGGGATCGGGACCCGCCCGATCGCCTTGGCCAGCAACCCTCCCACCGTGTCGACCTCCTCCTCGTCGATGTCGACGTCGAACAGGTCGGCCAGGTCGTCGATGCTCATCCCCGCGGGCACCCGGAAGCCGCCGTCCTCCAGCTCCTCGACGGTGGGCGACTCCTTGTCGTACTCGTCGTCGATCTCGCCGACGATCTCCTCGAGGATGTCCTCGATGGTGACCAGCCCGGCGGTACCGCCGTACTCGTCGACGACCATGGCGAAG
>DATLQE010000122.1:0-2770 GCA_035535335.1 Lapillicoccus sp.
GCGTCCCGCGAGCTGGCGGAGCGGGTGGAGCTGGCCCTGCCGCCGACGGTCACCATGGCTCAGGTGGTCGGCCCGCGGGGCCCCCTCGTCTCGGCGCTGGAGGCGGCATCGCTCCCGTCCACCGTCGAGCGGCTCGGTCCACTGCCGTTCCGGGCGCCGACGCCGACCGCGGGACCGCCGCTGGTGCAGGTGCTCCTCAGGGTCCCTCGACCACAGCACGACGAGCTCGCCCATCACCTCGCCGCGCTCAGGGCCGAGCGGTCCGCGCGCAAGGAGCCGGAGTCGGTGTCGGTGCGGATGGCTCTCGCCGACGGTCAGTCCTGAGCGGCCTGCTCCTGCTTGAGCTTCCGCCAGCCGCCGGCGCGGTTGTTAGCGACGATCTGCCGGAACATCGTGAGCAGCGCCGGACGGTTGATCTCCTGGCCCGCGTAGACCGAGATCATCCGCCCGGTCGAGTTGTCGTGGCCACCGGTGATGATGCCCTCGGGGTCCGGGACGATGGCGCCGTCGTAGAGGAAGACGTTGACGTGGTCCTTGGTTCCCAGCAGCGCGCAGATGTTGCCCTGAAGGACGAAGTACGGCTGGACGGTCCGCTTGATCGTCTCCTCGACCTCCGGGTCGGCCTCGTGCACGAGGTCTCGGACCTCGTGACAGATCGCCTGCTGCCACTCGGGCAGCCCGTCGATGTACGCGTCGACGCGGGGGTCTTTGTCGTATGCGGGTCGCTCACCTCGTGACGTCGCTCGACCAGGCATGGCCCAACCTAACGCGGCATCACCGGGGCCGTCCTGCCCGACAATGTCGACAACGGACGAGTCGACGAGGAGGAGCGGATGCTCGCCTACGGAGCGGTGCTGCTCTCGGCCGTGTGCTCCGGCACCGCGACGATCCTCCAGGCGGGCGTGGCCCGGCGGCTGCCGACCGCCAACCGCCTCGATGCCGGGCTGCTGCTGCGGCTGCTCCGCCGGGCGCCGTACCTCACCGCGCTCGCGCTGCTGGTCGCCGGCCTGCTGCTCGCGATCTTCTCCCTCCGCACGCTGCCCCTCTACCTCGTCCAGTCGGTCCGCTCCTCCAGCCTGGGCGTCACCGCGCTCTTGTCCGTGCTGGTCCTCAAGCAGCGGCTGATCTGGTCCGAGCTGGCGGCGGTCGCCGCGGTCGTGGTCGGCATCGTCCTCCTGGCCCTCACCTCCGGTCCTCAGGAGGCGGCCGACGTCGGCAACCCCACCCGGTTCGCGATGCTGGCCGCCGTCGCGGTGCTCGGCCTCGCCGCGGTACCGGCGGCGCGACAGCCGCCCGGCATGCGCTCGGGCGTCACGCTGGGCATCATCGCCGGCCTGTGTCTTGCGGTCCTCGTGCTCGGCGCCCGAATCCTCCGCGGGTTCGCCCCGTTGACCCTGTTGGCCGACCCGGGGGCGTGGGCGATGGGGTTCGCCGGGCTGCTCGGCCTGCTCCTCTCGGCCACCGCGATGCAGCGAGCGTCGGTGGTCACGGTCACGGCCGCCACCGTGGCCACCGAGGCGGTCGCCGCAGCCCTGCTCGGGCTGGCCGTGTGCGGAGACCGGCCGCTGGCCGGCACCGAGGCGTATGCCGTCGTCGGCTTCGCGTTGGCCCTCGCCGGAGCCCTGGGGCTCGCCCGGTTCGGCGCTCCCGCCGAGGAGGAGGTCGCCGGGCCGCGGCCCTAGGGCCCGTCCCACGGACACGGCTCTGGCATTCGGGCAAACTGACCCCCGCTCGGCCCACACTGTTCGCAACGAACCGATAGCCGGCCCTGCCTAGACTGCGGCCGTGTCGATCAAGGAGATCCGCCTGTTCGGCGACCCGATCCTGCGGACCCGAGCCGTCGAGGTCGTCGACTTCGACCGCGAGCTGCGATCCCTCGTCGCCGACCTGACCGACACGATGGTCGACGCGCCGGGTGCTGGGCTGGCCGCTCCGCAGATCGGGGTCGGGCTGCGCGTGTTCACGTGGCACGTCGACGGTGAGCTCGGCCACCTCGTCAACCCCGTCCTGCGCCTCTCCGACGACTGCCAGGACGGTCCGGAGGGCTGCCTGTCCTTCCCCGGCCTGCGCCAGGACGTCCAGCGGGCCGCCCGCGCGGTGGCGAGCGGGTTCGACATGTTCGGGGAGCCGGTCACCATCGAGGCCGACGAGCTGCTCGCGCGGTGCCTTCAGCACGAGACCGACCACCTCGACGGCATCCTCTTCGTCGACCGGATGGACCCGGCCCAGCGCAAGCTGGCCATGCGGACGATCCGCGAGGCCGACTGGGCCGGCGGGCCCGTTCCCACGGCCCGGCTCAGCCCGCACTCGACCTTCGGCCGGGGCATGTAGTGCGGCTGCTCTTCGCCGGCACGCCCGACACGGCTGTGCCCAGCCTCGACGCGCTCGCGTCGTCGTCGCACGAGGTCATCGCCGTCGTGACCCGGCCCGACGCCCCGGCCGGACGGGGCCGGACGCTCCTTCCGTCGCCGGTGCGGGTGCGTGCCGAAGCACTCGGGATGCGCGTGCTCACCCCGGCCTCGGCCAGGAACCCGGAGTTCCACCAGGCATTACGGGAGCTGGCGCCGGAGGCGTGTCCGGTCGTCGCCTACGGAGCGATCCTCCCGCGCGCCGCGCTCGACATTCCACAGTACGGCTGGGTGAACCTGCACTTCTCGCTGCTGCCCGCCTGGCGAGGTGCGGCGCCCGTCCAGCGTGCCGTGATGGCCGGGGACGACGTGACCGGCGCTTCGACGTTCTTCATCGAGGAAGGTCTCGACACGGGGCCGGT
>DATLQE010000123.1:0-8080 GCA_035535335.1 Lapillicoccus sp.
CGCGAGTTTCGAGGCGCTGGTGGCTCGGATCGTCGCCGACTTCGCGGGCTCCCACGATGCGGCGCGTGAGGCGGCGTGGGTGGCCGAGCTGGACGGGGAACGCGTCGGTTGCGTGTTCTGCGTTGCCACGGACGAGACGACCGCCAAGCTCCGGATCCTTCTCGTGTCGCCTCAGGCCCGAGGGCGCGGCGTGGGGGCGGCGCTGGTACGGACCTGTGTGGAGTTCGCGCGGGACGCAGAGTTCGAGCGGATCACGCTGTGGACCAACGACGTGCTGGTGTCGGCTCGGCGGATCTACGAGGCGGCCGGGTTCGTCTTGACCGACGCCGAACCGCACCACTCGTTCGGGCGTGACCTGGTCGGGCAGCACTGGTCGCTGCAGCTTCGGTAGGAACGAAGGTGAAGGTTCAGGCCCCCCAGAGAGGGACCGAACCTTCACGTAGGCCGCAGCCCGGCCCGCACCGCTGCGGCCAGCCGGTCCACCCGCGCGCCCGCAAGATCGTTCCGACTTCCCCGGCGAGGGCGCAGGGCGGAACGAGATCCGGCCAGAACACGCGGACCGTCAGTCGGCCGTCCGCGGCGGCCTCGCGGTCACGGCGTCCGTCGCGCTGTTGGTTGGCCCAACCGACGTGGCCCAGGCGGCCGTCGATCTCGACGACCACTCCGAACTCCTCGTATTCGATGTCGCGCCGCCGACCGTCCCCGGCCGGGGCCTGTCGCCGTCCGGCTGGAAGGCCGTGTGCTCGTTCCACGTCGCGGACGTATCGCACTTCGGCGGCGCTCTCTGATCCGGCGCAAACGTCCGTCAGCGCTTCGTGGAGCAACGTTCGATGCGGCTGCCTGGGCCGAGATGCAAGGGCTGCGACGAGTTCGTCGGGACCACAGAGCCGAAGATCCAGCGCTCGGGCGGCCAGCGTGACGGCTCTGTCGACCCCTTGACCACCTGCGAGGTCGAGGGCTGTATGTGCTGCCGAGATACGATGCGGCCACGCCACCGGGTCGACGCGGGCCGACGAAGTCCTGCTCCGGGTCACCTGGACGCGCTCGCGGCTCGTCACCAGCCGTGGATACGGGACCGCGACCTCGATGACCTCCGGCTCTACCCGGAGCAGACTCCACGCATACCCCGCGCTGGCGCGGAAGAGGACTGCGCCCCGGGCCGGCCCACAACAGTGAACTCATGGCCCGAACCGACCAGTCAGACCGTCCAGGCGTCGTCAGATAGACCCCCGGGTGGACGACGACCCAGCGACCCGAGTCCAGATGGCAGGCGATCGCCTTGCGGGTCACGCCTGCGCCGAGGGCCTGGGACCGCGTGACAAGTCCGAACTGGCCCGCGATGCGCGCCGCGAGCAGCCGGCTGGGCAGAGTCCACACCGGCCCAGCGTCGACCGCTCAGCGACGACCGGCCGCGCGTCATCCACAGGGAACCGACGAACTGTCGGGGTCCCCGCGAAGTATCGGAGCGGAGCGCGGGCCCACGCAACGTTCGGAGCGAAGCGAAGAGCGTTGTGGGGAGGACTTCATGGGGTGACTTAGGCTGGTCCCTCGTGGCTGTCGACTTCGCCGAGGAGATCCGCAACCTGCGCGCGACGATGGACTCCGTGCGCGAGGTGACGAACCTCGACGCCCTCCGCAGCCAGATCAGCGACCTCGAGAAGCAGGCCTCGGCACCGGACCTCTGGGACGACCAGGAACGGGCACAACAGGTCACCTCGTCGCTCTCCCGGGCCAACGCCGAGCTCGAGCGAGTCGTCGGGATGGATCAGCGCATCGAGGACCTCGAGACCCTCGTCGAGATGGGGACCGAGGATGGTGGCGACGCGGCGACGATGGCGGAGGCCGAAAACGAGCTCGCCGGCCTGAAGAAGGACGTCGGCGAGCTCGAGGTCCGGACGCTGCTGTCGGGCGAGTACGACGAGCGCGAGGCGGTCGTCACGATCCGGTCCGGTGCCGGCGGCGTCGACGCGGCCGACTTCGCCGAGATGCTCCTGAGGATGTATCTGCGCTGGGCCGAGCGGCACGCATACCCCACGCAGGTCCTCGACACCTCCTACGCCGAGGAGGCCGGGCTCAAGTCGGCGACCTTCGAGGTCAAGGCCCCGTATGCGTTCGGTCACCTCAACGTCGAGGCCGGAACGCACCGACTCGTCCGCATCAGCCCGTTCGACAACCAGGGCCGGCGTCAGACCAGCTTCGCGGCGGTCGAGGTCATCCCGCTCATCGAGAGCACCGACCACATCGAGATTCCCGAGAACGAGATCAAGGTCGACGTCTTCCGGTCGAGCGGCCCGGGCGGCCAGAGCGTCAACACGACCGACTCCGCGGTCCGGATGACCCACATCCCGACCGGCATCGTCGTGTCGATGCAGAACGAGAAGTCCCAGATCCAGAACCGCGCGGCCGCCCTCCGGGTGCTGCAGTCCAGGCTGCTGCTGGTCCGCAAGGCCGAGGAGGATGCCGCCAAGAAGGAGATGGCCGGCGACATCAAGGCCAGCTGGGGTGACCAGATGCGGTCGTACGTCCTCCACCCGTACCAGATGGTCAAGGACCTGCGCACCGAGCACGAGGTCGGCAACACCACGGCGGTTCTCGACGGCGATCTCGACGACTTCATCGAGGCCGGGATCCGCTGGCGCCGTACCGGAGAGAGGGAGGCACAGCAGTGAGCAACGTGCAGCGAACCGTGTTCCGCTTGTCGACGAAGCTCAACAATGCGGTCTACCGGGCCAGCGGCGGGCGTGTGATGAACAAGGCCCGGGACGGCATCCCGGTGCTCCTGCTCACCGTCCCCGGCCGCAAGAGCGGGACCCCGCACACCAGTCCGGTCGGATACCTGGACGACGGCGGCCGATACGTCGTGACCGGTTCGGCCAATGGTCTGCCCACCGACCCGCAGTGGTTCAAGAACCTGCGTCAGGTGGATCAGGCCCACGTGCTGGTGGGCAACCGGGAGCAGGACGTGGGGGTCGTCATCGCCGAGGGCGAGGAGCGCGACCGGCTGTGGGGGCAGATCGTCGCGCGGTACCCGGGCTTCGGCCACTACGAGAAGAAGGCGCAGGGCCGGACCATCCCCGTGGCGGTCCTCACCCCACGCTGACACCACATCGTTACTCGACTGTCATACCCTTGGTCCCACCAGTCACACCGCTCCCAGCGGCCACGTGGCGTCAGGACCAGCGCAATGGTTTCGATGTAATCTCGATCCGCGTCCGAATGGCGTTCACCTCCCGGGGTTGTCGCCCTCAGCCCGTAACGTTGCCGCAGCGAGTGACGGCGGATCGGGGGACGCGAGAGCACTCCACCCGGTCGGTGTTTCGCCGTCGAATCCGCCGGGTGGTGATAGGTCGCACCTCGGGAGAGGTCGACGGGGGTAGAGGTGCCGGGCCGACATGGTCGCGGCACACAACTGGATGTGGTGAACGGGAGCACGAACGTGATGACGATGGACCAGGGGGTCGGGCGCCCCGTCGCCAATCCCATGGTGCTCGGCATCGCCCGGGAGATTGCCGGCGTCGCCGACGCGTGGCGGATACCTGCCGTGCGGCGCGGCACGTTCGCGGGTCTGCTCATCCTCGTCGGCAGCCTGACGCCGGCGTTCCTGCCCGACGTCAACCCCTTCGTCGACGTCCCGCTCCTGGGGTGGCTGCAGACCGTCCCTGGCCGGATCCTCGCGACCGCCGTGCTCATGGCCGGCGTCCTCCTCATGCTCGACTCGTGGCTGCGGCTCCGTCCGCGGGCCGGCCGGCCCCAGCCCACCCGCCACATCCTCTGGCTCTGGTCGCTGCCGCTCCTGCTCGCGCCGCCGCTGTTCAGCCGCGACGCGTACAGCTACGCCGGGCAGGGCCGCATCGTCCACATCGGCCTCGACCCCTACCGCTACGGTCCGGCCGCCATCGCCGAGCAGTACTCCCAGAACGTCGACCCGATGTGGCTCTACACGCCGGCGCCCTACGGGCCGCTGCAGCTGCAGATCCAGCACCTCATCGTCGACGTCGCCGGGCCGAACCACCCGTATGCGGCGGCCGTCGCCATGCGACTGCCCGCCCTCATCGGGGTTGCCCTCATCGCCTTCTTGCTGCCGCGGATCGCGAGCCGGTTCGGCTACGACATGGGCCTGACGACGTGGTTCGCGGTGCTCAACCCACTGGTCGTCATGCACCTCGTCGGCGGCGCCCACAACGACGCGTTGATGCTCGGGCTCATGGTCCTCGGCATCTACCTGGCCGTGGAGAAGCGGCCCTGGCTGGCCGCGGTCGCCATCGCCGTGGCCGGCTCGGTCAAGGCGCCAGGTCTGGTGGCGATCCTTATCGTCGCCGCCCTGGAGGCTCGCCGCCGCAAGGGGCGCGTGCCGACGGTGCCCGAGGTGTTCCGTGAGCTGACCCGGGTCGGCGGCGCCTGCGTGGCCGCGTTCCTGGCGATCACCATCGTCTGCGGGCTGGGGCTGGGCTGGCTGGGAGCGCTCGGCGTGCCCGGAGCGGTGCGGTCGGTTCTCTCGCCGGTCACGGTCGTCGGCATGGGCCTCGAGAACCTGTTGACGTGGCTCCAGGTCCCCAACACCCTCGACACGACGGTCACCGTGGTCCAACGGATCGGCCAGGTGCTCGGCATCTTGCTCTGCGCGCGTATCGCGTGGCGGCTCGGCCCGGTGGCGCCGCTCCGGGCCCTCGCCTGGGTCGTGACGATCATCGTGGTGACCGGTCCGGTCGTCCACCCGTGGTACCTCATCTGGGCCGGCCTGTTCCTCGGCGTCACCGAGGGCACCCGGTTCTGGCCGAGCCGCGTCATGGTCTGGGTGACGGCCGGCCTCGTCGTCTACAGCACCGTCGACTCGGCGTTCCGCAACGGCGCGCTGGCCCTCGGCGTCACCGCCGCCCTGGCGCTGGCGTGGATCGCGCTGGGCCACGACCGCGACCTCGACCGCGAGCAGGATCCCATCCGGGTCGCCATGCTCGGCCGGTGGGCCACGCTCAAGGCGTGGTGGGCCATCCTCCAGACGACGGCGACCGCCGGTGGGCCCCTGCGCCGAGAAGAGCCCCTCGCGGTCGAGATGCTCCACGCCGACGACCGGCCGCCGGCAGCGGTCATGGGCACCTGGGGTGCCAGGCGGTCCACGGCCGAGGCGGTCGATGCCGCGATCAGCGAGTCCAGCCTCACGCCTCCTTCCTGAGGCGACGCCTCGCGCGACTCGCCTCCGATCCACCGCGATCGAGGGTCGATCTAGCCCGTTGGGGTGACATCCCCTCGAAACGGCTTTCGCGTCGGGCGACACCGACTTACCGTGTTACTGCCGAGTTCAAGCGGACTCTGGCACCACGGGGGACACCGGACGCCACGCCCGAGTCACATGAGTAACAACTGTTTCACGCGTGTCCGGTTTACGCTCGCAAGGACGCTCGCAGCCGCGACAGCCCCCGAGGGGGCCCATCAGGGTTCCCACCGAGAGCCGAAGGCACACGCCGGATGATCTTGTTCGACACCGTCACGAAGAAGTACCCGCGGACCACCCGGCCCGCCGTGGACAGCGTGTCCCTCGAGGTCGAGCGCGGCGAGTTCGTCTTCATCGTCGGCCAGTCCGGCTCCGGCAAGTCCACGCTGCTGCGCCTGGCCCTCAAGGAGGAGAACGCCACCTCCGGCGCGGTCTTCGTCGCCGGCCGTGAACTGGCCACCCTGCCCGACCGCAAAGTGCCCCAGCTGCGCCGCGAGATCGGCACGGTGTTCCAGGACTTCAGGCTCCTCCCCAACAAGACGGTCTTCCAGAACGTCGCCTTCGCCCTTCAGGTCATCGGCAAGTCCCGCTCGGTCATCCGACAGACCGTCCCCGAGACGCTCCGCATCGTCGGCCTCGACGGCAAGGAGAAGCGGCTCCCGCACGAGCTCTCCGGCGGCGAGCAGCAGCGCGTGGCGATCGCCCGCGCCATCGTCAACAAGCCGGCGATCCTCCTGGCCGACGAGCCCACCGGCAACCTCGACCCCGGCATCAGCCTGGAGATCGTGGGCCTGCTCGACCGCATCAACCGGTCCGGCACGACGATCGTCATGGCCACTCACGACCTGCACATCGTCAACGCCTTCCGGAAGCGGGTCATCGAGCTCAAGGAGGGCCGGGTCGTCCGCGACGACCTCGGCGGCGAGTACAACACCGGCGACATCGTCATGCCAGAGTGGGACACCCGCCCCTCCCTCGACACGCTGGTCGTCGACGACGCTCCTCGCGAGAGCGAGGACTCGGCAGACCTCGGTCCGGCCGGCGACTCGCATACCGCCGAGCCCGACGGACCGAACTCCGACGAGCTCGTCGCCGTCGGCGCCGCGGGCGGCAAGGAGTCGAAGACTCCGCGGCTGAAGCGGCGACGGGGCCGGTAGGAAGAGGCGGACTCGGATGCGGCTCACTTTCCTGCTCGGCGAGATCGGCAACGGCCTGCGCCGCAACGTGTCGATGGTCGTCTCCGTCGTCCTCGTCACGATGATCTCGATGTACCTGCTCGGGATGGGCCTGCTGGCCCAGCGGCAGGTCGACACGATGAAGGACTACTGGTACGACCGGGTCCAGGTGTCGATCTTCCTCTGCGTCGACAAGTCCCTGTACGCCAACTGCGCGGGGGCCGCAACCACCCAGGTGCAGCGCGACGCGGTCAAGGCGCAGCTCGAGCAGATGAAACCGCCGGTCAAGGACGTCTTCTATGAGACGCAGGCCGAGGCCTACCAGCGGTTCAAGGACCAGTTCCGCAACAGCCCGCTGGGGGAGCAGGCGACTGAGCGCGCCTTCGCCGACTCGTTCCGCGTGTCCCTGACCGACGCGAGCAAGTTCGATGTCATCGCCAGCAGCTTCCAGGGCGCACCGGGCGTGGGCAAGGTGCAGGACCAGAAGCAGCTCCTCGACAAGTTCTTCACGTTCATGAACGTCGTCTCGTGGTCGGCCATCGCGCTCGCCGTTCTCATGGTCGTTTGCGCGGTGCTGCTCATGGCCACAACGATCCGCCAGACAGCGTTCAGCCGCCGGCGTGAGACGGGCATCATGCGGCTGGTCGGCGCCTCCAACTACACGATCCAGATGCCGTTCATCATGGAGACGGTCGTCGCCGCGGTCGTCGGCGCCGGGCTGGCCATGGTCCTGCTGTATGCGACGGTGCGCTACGGCGTCTCCGGCTACCTCAGCACCGCCCTCATCGACACCGCGTTCATCGGGGTGCCAGACGTCGTCGCCATCGCGCCATGGGTGGTCGGCGGTGTCGTTGCCCTTGCCGTGCTGACCTCGGGCTTCACCCTCCGGAGGTATCTCCGTGTCTAGCCACCCCACGAAGTTCTCCGCTTCGCTCCGATACTTCGCGGGGACCCCGACGAGCCGTATGCGTCGACGCGCAGTCGTGGCTGGCGTCGCAGCAGCCAGCGCGCTCGCCCTCGGCGTCGGCGCGATGGGCCCGGCGGCCGCGGACACCGGGGACGACAAGCGAGCCGCGGACCAGCAGGTCGAGGACATCAAGGGTGCCCTCCAGGAGATGTCCGCGGACCTCGCCAAGGCCTACACCGCGCTGCAGTCGACCCAGTCGCAGCTGCCCGCCGCCCAGGCGGCGCTGACCCAGGCCGAGGACGCCGAACGCGCGGCCAACCAGCACAACGACGAGGTGGCCGCCCAGCTCGCCGTTGCCCAGGCCAACGAGCAGCGGGCCCTGGAGGCGCAGGCCGCCAACCAGGCCAAACTCGAGCAGACCCAGGCCACCCTGGACAACTTCGCCGCCGACCTCTTCCAGGGCGGCGGAGGCGGCTCGCAGATGTCGGTCGCCCTCGGAGCGACCAGCGCCGACGACTTCGCGACCCGCGTCGTTCTTGCCGACCAGGTGGGCTCGCTCACCGACAACGCACTCAAGGAGCTGGAGAACGCGCGGGCCGAGGCCTCGGCCCAGGAGGCCTACCTCAAGGCGGTCGAGGCGGAGGTCGCCCAGCTCAAGCGGGAGGCCGAGGACGCGCTGGCCCAGGCCCAGGCGGCCCGGCAAGCGGCGGCCACCGCCAAGGCGAACCTCGACGCCCTGCTGGCGCAGCAGGCCTCGTACGCCGCGCAGGTCGAGGCGAAGAAGGCGGA
>DATLQE010000124.1:0-10614 GCA_035535335.1 Lapillicoccus sp.
GCCCATGACGTGCACGAACGGCTCCAGGGCGTCGGACACCTGCATGGCCAGCTCTCGCGTCGGCACGAGGACCAGCGCTCGCGGACGCCGGGGCGGCGAGGAGGGCGCGTCAGCGGCGAGCCGGGCGACCATGGGCAGTCCGAAGGCGAGCGTCTTGCCCGAGCCGGTCCGGGCGCGCCCGAGCACGTCGCGGCCGGCAATTGCCTCGGGGATCGCGGCCGCCTGGATGGGGAACGGCTCGGTGATCCCGTCGCGCGCCAGCCGCTCGACCAGCCGCTCAGGCAGGCCGAGCGCCGCGAAGGCATTGTCGGGGGCGACCTCGACCGGACCCGCGCTCAGGGGACGACGGGTGGACTTGGTCCAGGCGTCGGCGGCGAGGCGCTCGGCCTCGGCATCGATCCCCGCCGGCGAGCGCCGGGGGACATGACCGCGGGTCAGCTCCGGCTGATGAGCCGCGCGGTCTCGTGGACGACGCGAGTCCTCCCGCCGGCCGGCGTGGCCGCGTTCGCGACGATCCTCGGACCGCCGCTCGGGCCTCGAGGTCTCGCGATCCTCAGGACGCCGGGCCGGCTTGGGCCGGACCGGACGAGCCGTCCGATCGGACGTGGACGTCGTCTCGGCGCGCCGCGGGCGGCCGGCACGGAGTGCGCGCTCGGGACGGGAGGACGTCGAGACGCTCTTCGCGCCGGATGTCTTGCGGGCGGCCGCTTTCTGGGCGGCAGTCCAACGGGCCTTCTTAGGCGCGCCGGAGGCGGTGGTGCGTGCGGACACGGTGGTTCAGCTCTTCCTGTCTTCCTTGGGGGGCAACGACGGTGACTCGGGCAGACACGCCTCGAGCCGCCTGGCGAGAGCGACCGTGCAAGACGTACCTCAGGCGCTGGTCAGCGCCCGGTGGACCAGGTCCGGGCGAGTGCCCGGTGGTCGAGACTGGCTTCCGATGGGCGCTCGCACCCGTCGGGCGAGAGCGGGGCGCGGCCGTGCGCCCAGGGAGCCTGCTGACACGCAGTCTACCAGCGCGTCCGCCCGAGGTCCGTCAGCCGCCGGTGCCGGACGAGGACGACGACGACGTCGTGGCGTCGGACGTCGGCGACGTGGTCGTCGCGGAGTCCGATGTGGTGCCCGAGGTCGTCGTGCTCGTCGTCGTACTCGTCGGCGACGTGCTTGTACTCGTAGTGGAGCTCGTCGGCGACGTCGTCGTGGTCGAGCTCGTCGGCGACGTGGTCGTCGTACTTGTGGTGGTTGAGCTCGTCGGTGACGACGTCGACGTACTCGTGGTCGTGCTCGTCGGTGACGACGTACTCGTGGCCGTGCTCGTCGGCGACGTGGTCGTACTCGTCGGCGACGTGCTGGTACTCGTCGGCGACGTCGTCGTGCTCGACGTCGTCGTCGCGGCCGCGGCCGACGCTGACGTCGGAACCGGCGGTGGCGCCGCCGCCTGGCTGGCCGGCTCCGCCGGGACGGTCCCCGTCGCGTCCGGGTCGGGCTGCACGCCGTCGCGGTAGGCCGCGGCCCAGGTCAGCACCGCGTTGACGTAGGCGGCCGAGTGGTTGTAGGTCAGCACGGCTCGGGCCATCGTCGCCGGACTCGACAGGTCACCGGCCGAGCAGAGGAGATAGCCCGCCCCGGTCGCGGCGTCGAACACGTTGTTCGGGTTGGCCACGCCGTCGCCGTTGCCGTCCTTGCCCCAGTACCGCCACGAGCCCGGCAGGAACTGCATCGGACCCACCGCGCGGTCCCACGTCGTGTCACCGTCCCACGAGCCGCCGTCGCTGTCCGGGATCACGGCCGTCCCCGGCGTCGACCCGTCCAGTGCGATGCCGACGATCCGGCCGCGCGTGTTGCCGTTGGCGTCGACGCGCCCGCCGTATGCGTGCCCGGACTCGATCCGCCCGATCCCCGCGAGGAGCCACCACGGCAGATGGCAGGAGGGCTTGCCCGCCGCCAGGTTGGCCTCCGCCTTGCGGTACGCGGCGAGCATGCTGACGGGTATGCCAGTCGCCCCGTCGGCCACTCCCGCGCCCCCGGACAGCGCGTTCGCGGCGTCGGCCTCCACGGCGGCCGGGTCCGGCGGCGCGCCGGGTGCGCTTCCGTCGGCGCCGGCACCACCAGGGTTCGTCGGCGGCGGGCCGGTCGGCGCCGTCCTCTTCACGAACGCCCGCTTCGGAGCGCCGTCGTCGAGCCAGACGGCAGCCTCGCCGCCGGTCCCCTGAGGCAGCACCATGGCGGCAGCGGCCTGTGGCGCCGGCGTCTCGGGGCGAGCCGCATATGGCACCGCCACCGCGGCCGGCAGCGCGAGCGCACCGAGGCAGCCGACGAGAAGGGTCGGGAGCACGACGGTGCGGGTGGCGCGCGACGACGGCACGCCGTCGGGGACCCGGAGGGCGCCCGCAGGAAGCGCCTGGACCTGCGCCACCGCGGGTTGAATCGACATCGTCCGGTCCGGTATCCGGACCACTCGCAACCGTCGCACCGCTGCCCCTGCCGCTGTTCTTCGTCGGGTGGTCTGCCTCTCCCAGCCCTCACGTCATCGCTGCCCGACATCGACGGTCACCACCGTACGACGGGATCGCGAAGTTCGCTAAGGTTCCGTGCGATCGGGCCGGTACGGTGACCGGCATGCCGAAGCAGCGCCGCGTCGTCCAGGTCACCGGGAGCGGCAAGGCGAGCGCGACGCCGAACGTGGTCCGGCTGGCCCTGGGCGTCACCTGCGAGGGCGACGACGTCTCGTCGGCACTGCGTCAGGTCGGCGAACGGGTCCAGGCCATCGGGGAGGCGGCCCGCGCCCAGGACGTCCGCGGGAACGACATCGTCTCGACCGGCGCCGGAGTCCATCCGCGCTACGACCGGGACGGGCAGCGGGTCGTGGGCTACCAGGCGTTCCACCGGCTCGGGGTCGTGGTCCGCGACGTCGAGCGCGTCGGGTCGGTGGTGGACGCCGTGGCGGCGGTCGCCGGGAACAGCCTCTCCGTGGACTCGATCCAGCTCGACCTCAGCGACGCCTCGGCACTCGAGGACGAGGCCCGGTCGGCCGCGTTCCTCGAGGCGCGGGCCAAGGCCGCTCAGTACGCCGCGCTGTCCGACGCGAGCCTCGGCGCCGTGGTGTCGGTGGTCGAGGGGGCGGTGGCCGGTCTCCCGCCGCGGCCGATGATGCGGATGGCCATGGCCACAGCGGAGTCCGCGATGCCGGTCGAGGCCGGCGAGCAGGCCGTAGCGGCCACCGTGACGGTGACGTGGGAGCTTGACCGCTCGAGGGAAACGGAATAGCCGACGGAATAGTGGGTCGATCCCGTTCGTTGGAGGACACATGGCCACGACAGAGCTGACCGCGCAGAACTTCGAGAAGACCGTGCTCGACAACGGCACCGTTCTCGTCGACTTCTGGGCCGATTGGTGCGGGCCGTGCCAGCGCTTCGGTCCGATCTACGAGGACGTCTCCGAGCAGCACGACGACCTCGTCTTCGCCAAGGTGGACACCGAGGCCGAGCAGGCCTTGGCGGCCGCCGTCAACATCACGTCGATCCCGACACTCATGGCGTTCCGGGACGGCATCCTCGTGTTCCGCCAGGCCGGTGCCCTCCCCAAGGAGTCGCTGCAGTCGCTGATCTCGCAGGTTGGCGCGCTCGACATGGACGCCGTCCGCGCAGAGCTGGCCGAGAAGAAGTCAGACACCGCCAAGCAGCAGGCGAGCTGACCCGCATACCGCAACCGCACCACCAGAAGGGCCCGACCGTCACGGTCGGGCCCTTCTGTGGTGATCGAACAGCGTGACGTGGCACCGCATGGTGGAGGTGGCGGGAATTGAACCCGCGTCCGATGATGTAAGACCAGGACTTCTCCGGGCGCAGTGCGCTGAGGAGTTTCTCGGCCCCGGAGCTCGCGCGCACACGTTCTCCGACAGGCCCAGCCGAGTAGATGTCCCCCGCAGCCCCTCGGCATGACTGCGCGGTGAGTTCCCTAGCTGACGCCAGGCTCTGAGACGGGAACTAGCTCAGGCTGACGAGCTTCGTGGCTCGCTCAGGCGGCGAGGGCGAAGCTGGTGCTCTTGGACTTGGCACCTATTGGTTTGCACGGAGCGTTATCGAGATAACCGTGCCTCCTCGGCCCGCTTCCCCTGGTGAGACGATCACCGTCGAAACCGATCACCCCCGTGTGGGGGCACCAACGTCACGCTGTTCAGTTGTCAAGACTTCCCAGTATGCCGGTCAACGCCGGGGCGACCAACCGGATTCCCGCCGGGCGAGGCACAATCCCGGTATGCCTCCAGCCACGCGTGTCGCCCCCGGGCCCGGCCAGGAGTCGGTGTGGGACTACGCTCGCCCGCCCCGCGTCGAGCCGAGCGAGGAGGCGGTCGAGGTGATCCTGGGCGGCGAGGTCGTGGCCCGCACGCGGTACTCGCTGCGGGTGCTCGAAACCAGCCACCCGCCGGTGTACTACCTGCCGTTCGCGTCGTTCACCTGGGGCGCAGTGGTTCCGGTCGAAGGGACGACGTTCTGCGAGTTCAAGGGGACGGCCACCTACTTCGACCTCGTCGGCGGCGATCGGCGCGCCCGGCGGGCGGCCTGGACCTACGAGCAGCCGGCCGCGGGGTTCGAGGCGATCTACGCGCACCTGGCCGTGATGCCAGGGTTGGTGGACCGGTGCACCGTCGACGGCGAGGTCGTCGTGCCACAGGACGGCGGGTTCTACGGCGGCTGGATCACGTCGCGTGTCGTCGGCCCGTTCAAGGGCGGCCCGGGAACTCTCGGCTGGTGATCCTCCGGCCGCCGCAACGTGGCAGACATGTCCGAGTTGTTGTCGTGGAAAGAGCCGAGCCTTCGCAACTGGCCGGACATGTCCGAGTTGTTGTCGTAGAACGAGAGCCGCGGGGCTTCACAGGCGGGACACGCACCACAGCTGACGGCGTCGTCAGTTGGGGTGGGCCTGTCCCTCCCCCTCGAGCTCGGGCGTGGGGTATTCGGCAGCATCCGCTACAGGACTGCTCGCCGGCTCGTCGGACTGGCCGCGGGCCGCATACCGGCCG
Source organism: Lapillicoccus sp. (assembly GCA_035535335.1). Classification (GTDB taxonomy): domain Bacteria; phylum Actinomycetota; class Actinomycetes; order Actinomycetales; family Dermatophilaceae; genus Lapillicoccus. The sequence goes on from DATLQE010000124.1 coordinate 5,021, forward strand.
GCCACAACGCTGACGACCACGACCCCGAAGGCCAGCACCGCCGCACCGGCGCTCAACCAGCCGTACCCCAACGTCCCGACCACCACCCCCGCGACCGCTCCTCCGGCGGCGGCAGTGAACCCGGTCAGCATGTCGACCGACCCCTGAACTCGCGGCCGGTGCCGCACCGGAGTGGCCGCAACGAGCAGGGTGGACGAGCCGACCGACCCGAAGGACCAGCCCAGGCCGAGGAGGAACAGCCCGAGCCCGAGACCCGGGCTGGCGCCCGGTGCCGACAGTCCGGCCAGGACCAGGGAGGCCAGCAGGATGACGCCGCCGAGCCCGATGACGAGCGGGCTGCCGACCCGGTCGGCGAGCATGCCCACCAGCGGCGAGAACGCGAACATGCCGAGGATGTGTCCGCTGATGACGAAGCCGATGACCTCGAGGCTCGCGCCCCCGTGGTCCATGTGGATCGGGGTCATGACCATCACCGACACCATGACGGCGTGGCTGAGCGCCATGCCGACGGCCGCCGCCAGCACGAGCGGGGTGTGCCGGATGACAGCCCACGGCCGGTCGGGCGTCGTCAGGGCCCCGACGTCGGCGGGGTCGTCGTCCGGTGCGACCGAGCGGGCGAGGAGCAGCGGGTCCGGGCGGAGCTGGACCGCCATGACGGCCGCGGCGGCGAGGAGCGCCACGATGGTGAAGAGGAACGGTCCGGCCAGTTCCGGGAGGTTGATCCAACGGGCTACGACGCCTCCGGCGCCGCTGAGGTTCGGCCCGAGCACCGACCCGATCGTCGTCGCCCACACCACCGTGCTGAGGTCGCGCCCGCGGTGGGCCGGGTTCGAGAGGTCTGTCGCCGCATACCGGCTCTGCAGGTTCGTGGCGGTGACCGCACCGAGCAGCACCATGCCCACGAGCAACAATGGGAACGACCGGACGACACCGGAGACGAGGCAGAGCCCGCCCCCCAGCGCGCCGGCCAGGTAGCCCATCGTCAGGCCGGGCCGGCGGCCATGGCGGGACATGTATGCCGCCAGCACCGCCGCGACCACCGCCGCGCCGAGCGTCTGGGCGGTCTGCGCGAGTCCGGAGAGGCCGTCCGAGCCCGTGACGTCCTTGGCCAGCAGCGCACCGACGGAGATCGCGGCCCCGAGGCCGAGGCCACCGATGGCCTGGGTGGCTACGAGTGTGCGAACGGTGTGCCGTTGTGCGGCAACAAGATCGGGGGCGGTCGCGGTCATTTCTTTTCCAGTGTAGGGACTCGTTCAGCCCGTATTGCGCAGTCCGGCAGCGATGCCGTTGATGGTCAGGAGCAACGCTCGTTGCAGGTTGCTGTCCGGCTCCTCGCCGTGGGGTACCTCGCGGACACGGGCGAGCAGGCTGGACTGCAGGGCGTGCAGTGGAGCGAGATAGGAGTCGCGCAGCTCGAGGGTGCGGCGCAGCACCGGTGCCGTCTCCAACAGGGTCGACTGGCCGGTGACGGCCAGGATCTCGTCGACGGTGCGCTGATGCTCCTCGCGGATGCGGTCGAACAGCCCGGCGGAGTCGTCGTGGACGAGCGTCCGGACGTACCGGGCGGCGATGGTCAGGTCGGTCTTGGCCACTGTCATCTGGACGTTGGAAACGAAGGTCCGGAAGAACGGCCAGGTCCGGTACATCTCCGTGAGCGCCTCGCCGTGGCCGGCCTCCCGCGCGGCAGCCAGGCCGCTGCCCATGCCATACCATCCGGGCAGGATGATCCGCGACTGGGTCCACCCGAAGACCCAGGGGATCGCCCGCAGGTCGTCGAGGCCGCCCGGGCCACCGGGTCGCTTCGCTGGACGAGAGCCGATGTTGAGCTTGCCGAGCTCGTCCACCGGGGTGGCCGCGACGAAGAAGGGCACCAGTGCGGGATCGCGCACGAGGGACCGGTATGCGGCCTGCCCCGCCTCCGCGACGAGGTCCATGGCCTGGTCCCAACCGTTGAGGACACCCCGGTCCACGATCGGCGTGCGGTGAAGTACCGATGCCTCGACGACCGCGGCGAGCGCGCCCTCGAGGTTCCAGCGGCCGAGCTCGGACAGGGTGTACTTGTCCGAGATCACCTCGCCCTGTTCGGTGATCTTGATCGGGCCGTCGAGGGCGCCGTCGGGCTGCGACAGGATCGCCTCGGCGGTGGGGCCGCCGCCGCGTCCCACCGAACCGCCCCGACCGTGGAACAGCCGCAGCACCACGCCGTGCTCGCGGGCGACGTCACGCAGCGCCCGTTGGGCGCGGTGGATCTGCCACTGTGAGGCCGCGATGCCGGCGTCTTTGGACGAGTCGGAGTACCCGAGCATGATCTCCTGGACGTCACCGCGGGCCGCGACGATGCGGCGGTACACCGGGTCGTGGAGGAGCGTGTCGAGCAGCGGTCCGGCCGCCTCGAGCTCGGCCACCGTCTCGAACAACGGGGCGAACCCGATCCGCGCGACGGCCGGCGAGTCCGGCGTCCCCGGATCGAGCAGCCCCGCCTCGCGGGCGAGGACCACGACCGCGTAGAGGTCGTCGACGTCGTGGGTCATGGAGACGATGTAGGTCTCGACCACGCCGGGCCCGTAGGTGTCCAAGGACGTCCGGATGGCGTCGAACGTACCGAGCACCTGCGCGGTGACGTCGTCGAGCTCGCCGCGAACCGCCCCGATGAGCGGACGCCGGCTGGCCATCTCCGTGGAGAGGTAGCCGATGCGCGCGGGCCGGTCGAGGTCCGCATACGGTCGGTCGAGCGCGCGGACCCGGTCGACGAGGGCGCCGACGGCGACGTGGTGCCGCTCGCTGTGCTCACGGACGTCGAGCGTGGCCAAGCCCAGCCCGATCGCGGTGGCGGTCCGGATGAGCCGCAGGATCGCGCCGTCGGCGGTCAGCGTGTCACCGTTGGCCAGCATCGAGCTCCGCACGAGGTGGAGATCGCGCAGCAGCTCGTCGATGTCCCGGTAGTCGCGGCCGGGCTCGTGCGAGCCGCCGTTGGCCAGGCGGTCGCGGGTGCGCTGAAGGCGGACGCGCACGAAGGAGAGCTTGAGCCGGTACGGTTCCTCGGCGTTGAGCCGCTTGATCGCGTCGTAAGTGATCGGCAGCGCCTCTGCGTCGGCGGCCAGGCTCGCCCTGAGGTCGTCGCTCACCGAAACGACTCGCGTGGAGGGCGAGATCACGGTGAGGAGGTCCTCCACCTGCTCGACGAGGATCCGCAGCCCGGCGGAATGCTGCAGTCCGAGGACCTCGAGAGTGACGTCCGGCGTGACGTGCGGATTGCCGTCGCGGTCCCCACCGGCCCACGTGCCGAAGCGCAGCGGGCGGGCCGTCTCCGGCAGGCTGACCCCGATCCCGGCCAGCCGTCGATCCAGCTCCTCGAGGAGGTCCGGGACGACAGAATCGGCCAGGGTCTCGAGGTAGTAGATCGCGGTGCGCGCCTCGTCGGCCGGCTCGGGCCGCACGACGCGCAGCTCGTCGGTCTGCCACAGGAGGTCGACGAGCTCGGCCAGCCGCCGCTCGCGGCGACCCGCGTCGGCGGCCAGACCGCGGGGGTCCTCCGACGCGTCCACGAGGGCGGCGATCTTGCGGAGCAGGTTGAGGACGCTGCGCCGGCTGGCCTCGGTCGGGTGGGCGGTGAACACCGGCCGGTACTCCACGCGCTCCAGCACCGACGTCACGAGATCGCGGTCGACGGTTCCGGCCGCCAAGGCCTCGCCGATCCTGTGCACCGCGCCGGCGATCGGCCCCTCCTCGCCGGCGGTGAGCTCCTGCCAGCGGTGCAGCTGCTCGGTGACGTTGACGAGCTGGAAGTATGCGGTGAAGGCGCGAGCTAGCACCACGGCGGTCGCGTCGTCGACACCCGACAGCAGGTCGTGGAGCGCCTCGTCCTCGGGTTCGCGCGCCTTGGCCCGGACCTCCTCGACGAGGGCCAGGAGCTCGGCGCCCTCGTGTCGGGTGAGCGCCTCGCCCAGGAGCTGACCCAGCTGCCGGACCGACGCCCGCAGGGCGGTGTGCTGCGTGTCAGACGCGACGCCGCCACCGAACCGGGCGACGTCGGACGTGCGCCGGTCCGCCTCGCCGTTCTGGGGGTTGCCGGCGCGCGAGGCGACGTCGGGTGCGGTGTCGCGGGCGGAGGTCTCGCGCGCCGTCATGCCGCCAGTCTGAACCGCTCGGGTTGCCGCCGTGGAGCGTGGTCGCTCAGTGGACGCCTCCCCTTCCCCCGGTTCGTGCTCTGAACTGCATCGAATTCCGTACCCGGACCGCACGAACCAGACCGGAGCGGACGCCTACCAGGAGCCGGAGCTGGACCCGCCGATGCCGCCACCGCCGCTGAAGCCGCCCCCACCGAACGCCGAGCCGCCCGACGAAGCCGAGCTGGCCGTCGCGGCAAACGTGCCGCCGGCGGACGAGGCGAAGCTGCCCGCCCCGTCGGCGATGCTCGTGAAGTCGGGGAACATGGCGCCGCTGTAGATGTACCAGGTCGGCATGATGATCGGGCTGCCCGCGGCCGCCGCCGCCTCGGCCACCTTCTGGAATGTGCCCGCCCACCGGTCGGCGACGCCGAAGACGATCGCATACGGCAGGTAGCGGCTGAAGATCGCCGACGCCTCCTCGAACCGGATCTGGTCCGCCTCGGCGGTCTCGAGGTACTTGCGGAAGCCGAGCGACTGCGCGTACACCGCCGACCCGGCCGCGGTCTTGGCCGCCATCCGCTTGCCGAGGATGCGGAAGATGAGCCCGGCGACGATGAGCCCGAGTCCCAGAACGATGCCCGACGGGATGCCCACGCCGAACCCACCGGTCCGGTCGATGGCCCGCGTGATGACACCGAGGTAGAAGCAGCTCACCGCGCCGGCGCCGATGAGGAGGAAGCCCAGGGCCTGCCACCCGGCCCGCTGGCGCTGCGGCGAACGGCGGAACCAGCCGCGTTCGACGACCTCCGTGTACATCTGCCGGATGGCGAGGTTGAGCGTGGTGTTGAACTTGTACTTCAGGTCGGAGAGCGTGACGTCGGAGCCGTCCGCGAAGAGTCCCTCCAGCACCGTCGCCTCGTAGGGCCGCAGCGTCTGGCCGGGCGGCGGAGTCAGCTGGACGAGCCGCCAGTCGGTGCGGGAGAACATCGTCCCGCTCTGGATCTCCTCGATCCGCAGGAACCCGCGAACGGCGAGGTCCATGACCGTGGCGGACACGTCGATGGTGTCGGCCGACTCGTCGATCATCGTGCCGACCATCCCCGGCTGGACGCCCGGCGGCGGGTTGAACTGGACGGCGATCTCGGGCCGCCGACCGCGCAGCGTCGGCGCCGGCGGCGGAGGCGGCACGGCACCCGGCGCGACCGCGTCCGCGGATCCTGGAGACAAGCCTGGGGTGACACCGGCATACCACTCGTCGCGACCTCGGGTGGCGACGAGGACGCCCATGACGCCCGCTGCCACCAGCGGCGCGCCGATCCCCCCGGCCAAGGCGAGCGAGGTGAGCACCTTGGCCTGGCCCTCGTCGTAGGACGAGCCGGCCGCTCTGATGTCGGGCTTGAGCTCCCCGAAGCCGGCCCGCGGCAGCGAGGTCGCGATGGTGAGGTCCTCGTTGCCGAGCAGGTTGTCCGCGGTGAAGACCGCGGT
>DATLQE010000125.1:0-3797 GCA_035535335.1 Lapillicoccus sp.
AAAGGCGACCAGGAGGATGAACGCGCCCACGAAGAACACCGCGTCGACCGCCTGCGAGAAGCCGTCGAGGTACGGTGCCGCCAGCCGGGGATCGATCTGCAGGAGGAACGAGGAGTCGCTGAGGGCGTTGTTGAACGCTGCTCCGTTGCCGTTCGCGGCGGCCTGGAGTCCTTGGATGAACTGCTGGTTGGCTGCGGCGTCACCGACAGGGCTGCGGAGCGCGGCGAGGAAGTCCGGGGACTGGCGCGCTGCCGCATACGCGGCCGGGATCGTGTCGGCCGCCCGCGAGAAGAGGATCGACAGGAAGACGGCGGTGCCCAGGGTGCCGCCGATCTGCCGGGTGAACGTCGCGGACGACGTCGCGACCCCGATGTCGCGAGGACTGACTGCGTTCTGTACCGCGAGCGTCAGCGGCTGGAAGTTGAAGCCCAAGCCGATGCCGAAGAAGAACATGACGATCATCGTTTGCCACAGCGGGGTGTCCGCCTGGATGTAGTGGAAGACGAACATGGACACGGTGAGGATCCCGGCGCCGATGATCGGGTACTGCCGGTAACGCCCGGTGCGGGAGATCAGCTGGCCCGAGAGGATCGAGCCGAACATGATGCCGAGGGTGAACGGCAGCAGCTGAAGACCGGCCTGGGTCGGCGTGGCGCCCTTGACGATCTGCAGGTAGAGCGGCAGCCCGGCGATCGCGCCGAACATGCCGATGCCGATGAACACGGACACGATGGACGACACGGCCACCGTGCGAATCTTGAACAGCCGCAGAGGAAGCATCGCCTCCTCGCCCATGGCGCGCTCGACCACGAAGAACGCCGCGACGCCGAGGAAGCCGATGCCGAAGCAGATGAGCGAGCTCGTCGAGGTCCAGCCCCACTCGCGGCCCTGCTCGGCGACGATGAGCAGCGGGACCAGCCCGACGGTGAGCGTGACGGCGCCCCAGTAGTCGATCCGGTGGTCGAGCCGGGTGTGGTGCAGGTGCAGCGTCCGCGAGACGACGATGAGCGCCGCGATCGCGATCGGGACGTTGACGAGGAAGACCCAGCGCCACCCGGTGATGCCGAGGATCGTCTCCTGGCCGGCGAAGAAGCCGCCGATGACCGGCCCGAGGACGCTCGACGTGCCGAAGACGGCGAGGAAGTAGCCCTGGTACTTCGCCCGCTCCCGCGGCGGCACGATGTCGCCGATGATCGCCAGCGCCAGCGAGAAGAGGCCGCCGGCGCCCAGGCCCTGGACGGCCCGATAGGCGGCAAGGGAGCCGATCGACGTCGCCAGCGTGCACAGCATCGAGCCGATCGTGAAGATCGAGATGGCGAAGATGAAGAACGGCTTGCGGCCGTAGATGTCCGAGAGCTTGCCGTAGAGCGGCGTGACGATCGTGGACGTGATGAGGTACGCGGTCGTCACCCAGGCCTGGGCCGAAAGCCCTTGGAGATCGTCGGCGATGGTCCGCATCGCCGAGGCGACGATGGTCTGGTCGAGCGCGGCCAGGAACATGCCCATCATCAGGCCGCTGAGGATCGTCAGGATCTGCCGGTGGGTGAGCGGCCCGCTCGGGGGGGCGGAGCTCGTGGATGACCGGCCGGCCACGCGAGTCTCGATGGCGTCGGCGGTCGTCTCCGGTGCCATGTCAGCGCTCATGGGCGAGCTCCTCGGGAGTCTCGGAGGGGGACGAGGTCTGGTGGGCGGCATTGCCCGCTGGGATGACGGTGGAAACCCGGGCCTTGAACGCCTCGAGGTCGTCACCGAACCGGGTGAGGTATGCGTCGAAGGCCCGGACATCCTCGTCGGTCCAGGACGCGAGCAGCTCACCGAACCACTGGCCGCGGCCGCGAACCAGCTTGTCGATGACCTCGCGGCCGGAGGGGCTCAGCGACAGCAGCTGCGCCCGACGGTCGTCGGGGTCGCCGATCTTGTCGAGGAGGCCGTGATGCACGAGGTGGGTCACCTGACGGCTCACCGTCGAGACGTCGGAGTGGATGCTCTCGGCCACCGCCGACACCCGCTGCGGGTCCCCGGACAGGCAGAAGAGCACCGGGTAGTGCGACGGGTCGACGGCCGGGTGCTGGCGGGGTGCCTGGTGCTTCATCGCGCTCATGATCTTCACGACCCGCACGAGCGTGTGGGACAGGGCCTGCGCGGTCTCAGGCTGGACGGCCGCCTGCGTTTTCGTCGTCTCCGACGGCATCGCGCTCACCTCCCCGGGTTACTTGCATGGCTCACGCAACTATGCCACGAGACGGTTGCATGCGCCAAACAAATGACTCCACCCGCAGACGGGTGCCTCAGTGCGTCACGATGAGGTGCTCGAGCACCTCGCCGGCCACCCCGGCGTCACCGGCAACGGTGTAGACCAGGTCGGCGACCGACCGGCGGCCGGCCGCCCGGCGGGTCAGGGCATCCGTGGACAAGATGATCGACGTGGTCTCGGTGGGTGCGCTGGCGGTGTCGGCATCGTGGGATTCTCCGGTGAAGAGCTCCTCGCCCCAGGGGCGACGGTCCTCGTCGAGCACGACGCGCGCGCCGGCCCGGGCGACCACCGGTCCGGTGACGTCGACGATGACCGCATGGCCCACGGGCACCTTGGCGTCGCGGGCGACCACGCGAGGAAAGGCCCGGATGACCGCCGCGACGAAGATCGCCGCCGCCGGAGTGTCGAGGTCACCGGGGCGTCCGACGGCGGTGCGGATGTCCTGCTCGTGGACCCAGATGTCGCTGGCTCGCAGCGTCAGTGCCCTGGCGGCGGTCGTCCGGCCGAACGGCCCGCGCACCACGGTGTCCTCGGTCATCGTGGTGTCGCGCAGCTGGGACAGCCGGCTCTCGAGGATGTCCTCCAGCTCTCCGACGACGTCGGCGCCTTCCCGGGACCGCCGCTCCTCGACGAAGAGCTCGACGAACTCGCCCTGCTCGTTCCTCACGTAGGGCAGCTCGGGCAGGTCGATCCGGGGCGGCGCGGCGCCGTCCAGCCAGCCCTCGATGCCGGCGATGTGGCTGAACTGGTCCTTCACCGTCCACCCCGGGCACTCGGTCTCCTTGCCGAAGTCGCGCGTCGAGAGGGTCTGGCCCAGGTCGATGACGGCCCGAGTGGTCTGCTCGTATGCGCTGACGAGACCGCCGAGATCCGTCGGCGGGGCAGGGTGCTGAGGCACTGTCTCACCCTATCCAGGGTGGCTCTCTACCCTGGACCGGTGACCACGTCGCGCGCTCCGGAGACGGCCCCTGGCCCGGTCGTGCGCGGGCGCCGTGGTCCGGCCCTCGTGGCCCTCGGAGTGAGTCTGGTCGCCTGCTTGGTCGCCGTCGCGGTCGGCGGCTCCGCGACGCCGGTCATCGAGGGACTGTTCGACGTCGGGCCGGTGGTGCGGTGGGGACTGCCGTTGGTCCGCGTGGTCCAGGACGGCGCCGCTGCGCTGACAATCGGGTTGCTGGTCGTCGGCGCCTTGTTCGCACCCGGCCGCCGGACGCCTCCGGTCACCCTGCAGGCGGCTCGGTATGCGGTGACGTCCGGTGTCGTCTGGGTTGTGGCCACACTGGTCGGCGTCGTCCTCGGCTTCGCGGAGGCGGCGGGTACGCCGGTCGACAGCCCCGAGTTCTGGAGCCAGTTCACGCAGTTCGTGTGGACCCTCGAGACGTTCCGGGTGGCGATCATCAGCGCGCTCGTCGCCGCCGCGGCAACGACAGTGGCGGCGATGTCGTTGCAGCGCAAGGGGATCGCCACGGCCGCCTTTCTGGCCGTGAGTGCGCTGCTGCCGCTGGCACTCGCCGGTCACGCGTCCGGCACCGCGGACCACGAGACC
>DATLQE010000126.1:0-2440 GCA_035535335.1 Lapillicoccus sp.
AGCCTGTTCCGCGGGAGCGGGCTCGACTTCACGAACCTGCGGGAGTACGAGCCCGGAGACGACCTGCGCCACATCGAGTGGAACGTCACCGCTCGGATGGACACGCCGTACGTGCGCGAGTACGTCGAGGACCGCGAGGTCACCGCCTGGTTGCTGCTCGACCACTCGGCGTCGATGGGGTTCGGGCCGGTCGACCGGCAGAAGGACCTCGTCCTCGCCGAGGTCGCGACGACACTCGCCCTGGTCCTCACGCGGCGTGGAAACCGCATCGGAATGGTGCTGTTCGACCAGGACGTCGAGCGCGTGCTGCCCGCCCGCTCCGGACGCGACCAGGTGTTGCAGATCGCCGACCTGCTCCTCGACCGGCGCAACAGGCGGGAGGCCTCGACCGAACCGTCGGCCGTGTCGCGCCGGAGTCGGCGGGCTCGGGCGGGGCAGGGATCAGAGCGGCACGTCACCGACCTGGGCGCGATGCTGAACCGGTCCGCGGCGATGATCCGGCGGCGGTCGCTCGTCGTCGTCGTCTCCGACTTCATCAGTGAGCCGGGCTGGGAGCAGGCGCTCGGCCGGCTGGCCCGGCGCCACGAGGTCGTGGCTCTCCAGGTCACCGACCCTCGCGAGGACGAGCTGCCGGACGTCGGCTCGATTTACGTGGAGGACACCGAGACCGGCGAGCAGATCTTCGTCGACACCTCCGACCGCGGCTTCCGCACGCGGCTGAAGCAGGCCGCCGACGAGCGCCGGGCCGCTATCGAGGAGGCCACCCGGTCGGCAGGCGTCGACCTGCACCAGATCCGCACCGACGAGGACCTCGTCCGGTCACTGCTGCGGATCTCCGCCCTGCGCCGGAGCCGGCGGCGATGACGCTGGCCTGGCCCTGGGCGCTGCTCGGCCTCCTCGCGCTGCCGCTGGTCGTCGTCGCATACCGGCGGCTGTTGCGGCAGCAGGCCGCGCGCCGGGCCGACCTGGCGCGGCAGGGGCTCGTCGTCCCGACGCCCCGCCGGGACCGGTGGCGGCACGTCGCCCCGGCCCTCCTGGTCTCGGCGCTGGCCGTGATGCTGCTGGCGCTGGCCCGACCGGTCGCCGCGGTCGCCGAGCCGCGGCGCGAGGGCACGGTCATCCTGGCCTTCGACGTGTCGACGAGCATGGCGGCCGACGACGTCAAGCCGACCCGGCTCGACTCGGCCAAGGCGGCGGCGAAGGGTTTCGTCGAGAAGCAGCCGTCGACCGTCAAGATCGGCGTGGTCGCCTTCGGCGGCAGCGGCATCGTCGCCCAGCAGCCGACCACCGACAAGGCCGAGGTGCTGGCCTCGGTGAGCCGCCTTACGCCGCAAGGCGATACGTCTCTCGGACGCGGGATCCTCACGTCACTGAGCGCCATCGCCGGCAAGCCGATCGTCAGCAACGGCGACACGGAGGCCGGCAACGCCGACGAGACTCCGATCGGCTACTACGGGGGGACGGCCATCGTGCTCCTGACCGACGGGGAGAACACCAGTGGCCCGGACCCGGCCAACCTGGCCGACCTGGCGTCCGCGGCGGGCGTCAAGATCTACCCCATCGGGCTGGGCAGCGCCGAGGGAACGGTGCTCGAGAAGAACGGGTTCAGCATCGCGACCCGACTCGACGAGGAGTCGCTGAAGCAGATCGCCGAGGTCACCGGCGGCACGTACTACAACGCCACCGACTCCAGCTCGCTGGCCCACGTCTACGACTCGATCGAGCTGAACTGGGTATCCCGGAGCGTGCCCCACGAGGTCACCTCGCTCGTCGCAGGCGTGGCAACGCTGTTGCTGCTCGCCGGAGCGGTCGTGTCCGTACTGCGCCGAGGACGGGTGATCTGAGTGTCCTTCGACCAGCCATACCTGCTGCTCGGCCTGCTGGCCGTGCCGATCCTCCTCGCCGCATACCTGTGGCAGACCCGGCGCCGGAAGCCGGCCGCGGTCCGGTACTCGAACGTCGCACTGGTCCGTAGCGCCGTCGGTCCGAGCCGCCGGTGGCGGCGACACCTCCCCGTCGCGCTGGTGATCGCCAGCTTGGGACTGCTCGGCGTCGCCGCGGCCCGGCCGCAGGTCAAGGCCGACGTGCCGATCTCTAGCTCCACGGTGATCCTCGCGCTCGACGTGTCGGGGTCGATGTGCGCGACCGACGTCGAGCCCAACCGGTTGGGCGCCGCCCAGGCCGCGGTGCGCAAGTTCGTCGAGACCCAGGGCGACGACACCAAGATCGGACTGGTCCTCTTCTCCGGGTTCGCGCAGCTGGCGGTGGCGCCGACGACGAACAAGAACGACCTCCTCAACACCCTCGACGCCGTGACGACCGGACGCGGCACGACGATCGGGGCGGCGATCCTCAAGTCGATCGACGCGATCGCCGAGCTCGACCCCAACGTCGCGCCGAGCGACCCGGAGGACGCGCCGAACCCGGACGGCTCGTCGCT
>DATLQE010000127.1:0-3157 GCA_035535335.1 Lapillicoccus sp.
GACGCGCGGACCTCCATCTCCACGGTCGGCTCGCGGTCGGCGAGCCCCGCGAAGCTTTCCGAGACGACACGGGTGACCGTGCCGGCCTCCGCGACGTAGCCCAGCTGGCGCGCGTCGAGCGCGTCGACCAGCCAGGACCAGCCGACGGCTCCGAGCATCGGGTCGCTGGCCAGCTCCGGCTCGAGCTCGGCCCGCGCGAAGGTCACCGCCCGCCACTCGCCCTCCCAGGGGCCGGGGGCGGACGGGTCGTGGAGGAGGACGAACCGGCCCGAGGCCAGTTCCTCGTCGCCCGCGGCACTCGACACGACGTCGGCGGTGAGCGCCACCGCATAGGGAGCGATGCGCTGGGGAGCGGGCACCTCGGTGAGGCGGACCTCGGGGCGCAGCCGAGCCTCGCGGAGGGCGCTGATGGCCCTGGCGAACTCGGCGGGGTGCTCGCCCGTCAGTGATCGACCACGCACCGGACGAGCGTATGTCGCCAGCGAGTCCAGGCACAGGCAGGCACGCCGTTACGGTGGCGCCCGTGTCCGCCCTGCTCGCCCTCTGCTCGTCACTCCTGTGGGGCACGAGTGACTTCGTCGCCGGCCTGAAGTCCAAGACCCTCCCACCGGCGGCGGTCGTCGGGTGGTCGCAGCTGGTCGGATTCGTGGCGCTGACGGCGGTCGTGGTGCTGGGCAACCCTCTGGCCGGTTCCGGGTGGCAGGGTTGGGCGCTGGCCTCCGGCGTCGCCGGTGCGGTGGCCCTGGCCGCGTTCTACGCTGCCCTGTCCACCGGGACAATGAGCGTCGTGGCGCCGGTCGCGTCGCTCGGCGCCGCCGTGCCGGTGCTGCTCGGCGTGGCGACCGGCGACAGCCCCAGCGTGATCGCCTGGGTCGGCATGGGGATCGCGGTGCTCGGAACGGTGCTCGCCAGCGGTCCCGAGATCCAGGCCGGCCTGCACGTCCGGCCGGTCGCGCTGGCCTGCGTCGCGGCGGTCGGCTTCGGGACGGTGCTGTTCTGCATGGACCGTGGAGCGCGGGTGTCGCTGGTCTCGACGCTGTGGGGTATGCGGCTGACCAGCCTCGTCGTGTATGCGGCGGTCGCGGCGGTTCGCCGGACGACCGGGGGAGTGGGACGCCGGGACTGGCCGACCCTCGTGTTCGTGGGGCTGGCCGACCTCGGCGCGAACGCTCTGTTCGTGGTGGCGTCGACCCAGGGACTGGTGAGCGTGGCCGCGGTACTCGGTTCGCTGTACCCCGTCGTCACCATCCTGCTGGCCCGCGCGTTCCTCGCGGAGCGGCTTCGCGCGATCCAGAACATCGGCGTCGTCCTGGCCCTCGCCGGCGTGGTCGCCATCGCGACCGGCTGACGTCTCCGCCGCGCGGCCGTGCGACCATGACGAGCGTGAGCGCGGCGGACCCCTCGACGAGCCTCCTGGTTCGGGCCGCGCGGCGTGAGCCGGTCGAGCGGACCCCCGTGTGGTTCATGCGCCAGGCCGGCCGCTCACTGCCCGAGTACCGAGCGCTCCGTGAGGGCATTCCCATGCTCGAGGCCTGCCGCACCCCCGATCTGGTCACGGAGATCACCCTGCAGCCGGTCCACCGCCACGGCGTGGACGCCGCGATCTTCTTCAGCGACATCGTCGTCCCGCTCGCGGCGGTCGGGGTGGACATCGACATCGTCCCTGGCACCGGGCCGGTCGTCGCCAAGCCGGTCCGCCAGCGAGCCGACCTCGACCGGCTGCCCGAGCTGACCGCCGACCGGGTCCCGGACATTGCCGAGTCCGTGCGCCGCATCACCGCGAAGCTCGGCGGCACGCCCCTCATCGGCTTCGCTGGGGCCCCCTTCACCCTGGCCTCGTACCTCGTCGAGGGCGGCCCCAGCCGCAACCACGAGCACACCAAGGCGTTGATGTACGGCGATCCGGTGCTGTGGAACGACCTCTGCGCGCGCCTCGCCCAGATCTCGGGCGCGTTCCTGCGCGTCCAAGCCGAGGCCGGTGCCAGTGCGGTCCAGCTCTTCGACTCGTGGGTCGGCGCGCTGCCTCTCGCCGACTACGAGCGGTACGTCCGGGCACACTCCAGTACCGCCCTCGCCGCGGTCGCCGACCTCGGCGTCCCGCGCATCCACTTCGGCGTCGGCACCGGCGAGCTGCTGGCGGCGATGGGATCGGCCGGCGCGGAGGTCGTCGGGGTCGACTTCCGGCTCTCACTGACCGAAGCGGTCCGTCGCCTCGGGCCGGGGTATGCGGTCCAGGGCAACCTCGACCCGGCCGTCCTCTTCGCGCCGTGGCCGGCGATCGAGGAGCACGTGCGCCGCGTGGTCGCCGACGGCCGGGAGGCGCCGGGCCATGTCTTCAACCTCGGTCACGGGGTCCTCCCGGAGACGGACCCGGACGTCCTCACTCGCGTCGTCGATCTGGTGCACGAGGCGTCGGCTCGCTGACGCGAGGTGGCCGCGCACCCCCTGCTTGCGCGGCCACCTCTGCCGTTGCCGGCGGGTCAGCGCGCGCCGGCCCCTGCGGTCTCCGGCTCGCGCTGTCCGGTGTCGCCGCCCCCGACTGGCCCTGCACCCGACTCACCATCCGGGCCTTCGGAGCCGGCCGTCGGACCGGATTGGGGCGACTTCTCGGACGCCGTCGACGGGTTCTCCGCCGCACCCTCGCTGGGTCTGCCCGAACCGGACGTCCCGCCGTCGGAACTGCCCGGACCCCCCGGGCCCTGGTCCGGACCGGAACCGCCACCCGTTCCTCCAGAGCCCGCCGCCGGAGGGGCCCATGACGCATACCCGGTCTGCGGCGCACGCCGGGTACGGCGCCGTCTCTGCCACCAGAACACCGGAGCCGCCAGAAGTGCGAGCAGCACGAGGAAGGGCAGGATCGCCCCGACCACGGTCAGCAGACCGCTGCTCGCCCCCAGGAACGCCTTCCACCCGGCCCTGAGACCGCCGATGAAACCGTTGCCGTCCTCCACCGGCACGACGACGTTGGCGGCGGTCACCAGGGTGGCCGTGACGGTCGACATGGCCACCTTCTTGTCGAGGGCGTTGAGCTGCGCCTGCAACGAGTCGAGATCGGCCTGGCGGCGCGAGATCTCGGTCTCCAGGGAGACGATCTGGTTGAGGTCGGTCGCCTTGCCGAGCAGCGCCCGCAACTGGTCGAGACCCGCTTTCATCGTCG
>DATLQE010000128.1:0-5996 GCA_035535335.1 Lapillicoccus sp.
CCCGTCCTGCCTGGTGAACCGTGTGCTCTGGCCGACCATTGCGGCATGCAGCAGCACCTCGTAAGGGGTGGGCCCCTCACCGCCCTCCTGCGCGAACTCCATATTCAGGCGGATGGACTCGGGGGTGGTCGCCTCAGCACGCCGCGCCTCGACCATGAGGCTGATCCCGGTCGAAGGGTCCAGCTTGATGATGAGCTGGTCAGGCTCCGGTCGCCGACCCGCCCAGATGCCAAAGCCCAACCGCGGCGGCTGCTTGAAGACCAGCCGGAGCTCGGTCTGCGTCGCCTGGAGCCGCTTGCCGGTACGGATGAAGAACGGCACCCCTGACCAACGCCAGTTGTCGATGTCGAGCCGCAGCGCGGCATACGTCTCGGTCGTCGAGCCCGGCGCGACGCCATCGACGTCGAGGTAGCCCTCGTACTGCCCCCGGACATAGTTGGCGGGGTCGGCTTCTTGCACCGCCCGGAACAGCGCGACCTGGTTGTCCTTGATCAGCTGCGTGTCTCGTCCCGAAGGCGGCTCCATCGCGGCCGCCGATACGACCTGCATGAGGTGGTTGACCACCACGTCTCGCAACGCGCCGACTGGATCGTAGAAGTGCCCCCTGTCCTCGACGCCGAAGCTCTCGGCCATCGTGATCTGCACGCATTCGACGTAGTTCCGGTTCCAGATCGGCTCGAACATCGCATTGGCGAACCTCAGGTAGAGGATCTCCTCCAGGCCCATCTTTCCCAGGTAATGGTCGATCCGGTACAGCTGTGACTCGTCGATGTACTGGTGAAGCTCCTGCGCGAGGGCATGGGCAGAGTTCCGGTCGTGTCCAAACGGCTTTTCCACCACGACCCGACCCGTCGTGGTAAGCCCGGCCTCGGAAAGGCCCTTGACGACGGTGCCGAACAGGAAGGGCGGAATCTCGAGGTAGAACACGGGGTGCTTGGCCGCCTTGGTCGCTTCGGCGACCCTCCGGTAGGTGGCGGGATCGCCGAAGTCGCCCTGCACATACGTCAGCCGTGCGGTCAGGCGGTCGAAGACTGCGGTGTCGATGGACTCGCCGGTCCCTTCGATCGATTCACGAGCGCGCTGCACCAGCTGCTCCACGGTCCAGTCGTTGACCGCCACTCCGACAATCGGGCACTGGAGCAACCCCCGTCGCTCGAGCCGGTAAAGGGATCGGAAGGTCATCACCTTGGCCAGGTCCCCGGTGATGCCGAAGATCACGAAAATGTCCGCGGCTTCCGGATTCACGCTTTGCGCCTCGTCCGTGATCGACGTGCTCTGGCTCTCGATCGTCATGGCTGTCGTGATCTCCCTTGACGTGTGGAACGGCAGCCAGGTCCGATGGGCTGCCTGTCGTGGTCGCTCAGATCCGTGGGCCCATTGAATGACCAACCAACGACGCGGTCCTCATTCACTGAGGGTGACTTGCGCAGTGCCATACCACTCATCCGGGATGGGTGATGACGCCGCTTGACCCGGCGGGACAGTCTCGGATTTCCGCAGCACCCGAAGATGTGGCCCCCTAGAACGAGGCCCGGGAGGTTCGGCATGGCAGACGCCCAGCACTACGACGTTGTCATTATCGGGACCGGCGCGGGAGGTGGGACGCTCGGGCACCGGCTTGCCGCGAATGGTGTGAAGGTGCTGTGGCTGGAGCGAGGGCCGTTCCTGCCAAGGGAGCGTGACAACTGGGAGACCGACGCCGTGTTCGTACGCGCGAAGTACCTCGCCTCCGAAACGTGGTACGACGGGCACGGCCGCGAGTTCCAGCCTGAGGTCAACTATTACGTCGGCGGGAACACGAAGTTCTACGGCGCAGCACTCTTCCGGCTCCGTCCGGAGGACTTCGGCGAGCTCCGTCACCACGGCGGGATCTCACCAGCGTGGCCGATCTCGTACGGCGATCTTGAGCCGTACTACACGGAGGCGGAGCACCTCTATCTGGTGCACGGCCACCACGGCGAAGACCCGACGGAGGGTCCGGCCAGCAAGGAGTACGCCTATCCGGCCGTCGCCCATGAGCCGCGGATCCAGCAGCTCAGCGACGACCTGGAGGGGCTCGGACTGCATCCGTTCCATCTGCCCATCGGGGTCAACCTCCACGAATCGGAGCCGGGCCGAGCCGCCCGGACCAGCGCGTGCATCCGGTGCGACCGGGTCGACGGGTTTCCCTGCCTGGTGAACGCGAAGTCCGATGCGCAGGTGATCTGCGTGGATCCGGTGCTGTCGCAGGACAACGTGACCTTGGTCACCGGTGCCCATGTGCAGCGGTTGGAGACCGATGCCTCGGGACGCAGTGTCACCGGTGTCGTCACCATCCTCGAGGACGGGTCGACGACCACCTTCAGCGGCGATGTCGTGGTCGTTGCCTGCGGAGCGGTCAACTCGGCCGCGCTGCTGCTGAGGTCTCATGGTGACCGCCACCCGGACGGACTGGCGAACAGCTCCGGAGTCGTCGGCCGGCACTACATGCGGCACAACAACGTCGCGCTCATGGCGGTCTCCAAGGAGCCGAACCCCACCCGGTTCCAGAAGACGCTGGCGATGAACGACTGGTACTTGGGCGCCGACGACTTCGATTTTCCCCTGGGGGGCATGCAGATGCTCGGCAAGTCCGACGAGGAGGAGATTCACGCTCAAGCGCCCCGGTGGGCCGGCCGTGTCTCGCCGGACCTCCCGTTCCAGGTCCTGGCACACCACGCCGTCGACTTCTGGCTGTGTGGCGAGGACTTGCCACAGCCCGACAACCGCGTCACGGTCGACGCCGACGGTGCCATTCACCTCAGCATCGACGAGAAGAACAACGTCGAAGGCGTCAACCGGCTGCGCCACAAGCTCGACGGGATGCTGAGCCACCTCGGTATGGAGCACCACCGTCTGCTCGATCGCAGCCTGTACCTGCACAAGAGCATGCCGATCGGTGCGACGGCGCATCAGGCAGGCACGGTCCGGTTCGGCACCGACCCGGCGTCGAGTGCCCTGGACGTGAACTGCAGGGCGCACGATGTGGACAACCTCTATGTGGTGGACACGAGCTTCTTCCCCAGCATCGGAGCGGTGAACCCGTCGTTGACGGCGATCGCGAACGCTCTGCGGGTCGGTGACCACATCGCGGAACGCCTTCGCTGAGTGAGGCCGCCGACATGATGGAGTCCATCGCTCACCTGTCCGGGGCGGTTCCGCTGGCCGTGGACCCGGTTCCGTGGGCCCGCGCGCAGATGGCGTTCACGCTTGCTTTCCACATCATCCTCGTACCGCTGGGTGTTTCGTGGGCGGCGATGACGCTGATCGCCAACTACCGCGCGATCAGGCGCCATGACGTCGACGCCCTGCGACTCGCCCAACGCTGGTCGAAGTACATGGCGGTCACGTTCGCGGTCGGCGCGGTGACGGGGACGGTTCTCAGCTTCGAGTTCGGGCTGCTCTGGCCACAGTTCATGGGCAAATGGGGCGAGGCGTTCGGCATCCCGTTCGCCTTCGAGGGTCTCTTCTTCTTCATCGAGGCCATCTTCATCTCGATCTACATCTTCGGCTGGCGGCGGCTCAAGCCATGGCCCCATTTCTGGACCGGCGTACCGATCCCGGTGGCCGGCATACTCGGCAGCGCCTCGGTCGTCGCTGCCAATGCCTGGATGAACTCACCGCAAGGCGTGACCCTCGACTCCTCCGGGAACATCACCGATGTCGACCCGGTCGGGGTGATCCTTAACGACGCCATGCCGCTGATGGCGGCTCACATGATTATCGCCGCCTACCTGGTCGGCGGCTTCCTGATCGCATCGGTCTACGCCGCGGGCATGCTCCGTGGCCGGATGGACCACTACCACCGACTCGGTCTCATCATCAGCTTCACCGTCGCCGCGGTCGCCACTCCTGTGCAGATGGGGGTCGGCGACGGGCTCGCTCGTTGGGTCTACACCAGTCAGCCCACCAAGTTTGCGGCCATCGAAATGGTGCCGCAGACGAGCAGTGACGTGCCCGAGGTTTTGTTGGGACATCTCAGCTCGTCCGGACATGTGGAGGGTGGCATCGCCATCCCGGGGCTGGCGTCCTGGTTGTCAGATCCGTCCACCGGCCGCTCGACCGCCATCCAAGGGCTCGACAGCTTCCCGGTTGACGGCAGACCGACCATCGCGCAGGTCAATGTCGTCCATCTCTGCTGGGACATCATGGTTGGCCTGGGCACCCTGCTGTTCCTGTTCACGCTGTGGTACTGGGCGTCGTGGATCTTCCGGAGAGATCTACCGCGAAGTCGATGGTTCCTCCGTGCTGCCGTCGTTGCCGGACCCCTCGCGGTGGTGACCCTAGAGGCCGGTTGGACGCTGAGCGAGGTCGGTCGCCAGCCGTGGATCGTCTACAACCAGATGAAGGTCGCGGACGCCGCTACCACCAATACCGGTGTGTGGCTGACGTTCGTCGCGGTCACCCTGCTGTACGCGGCACTCGGTACGACGCTGGTTCTGGTCCTTCGCGCCATGAGCCGCCGCGCACGTGAGCACGACCGGTTCCAAGACTCCGACACGCCTTACGGCCCCGGTCAGCCTGCCGACGAGGCCGAGGTGCGATCCAGATGAGCACCGCAGCTGCAGTCCTCTTGATGGTGGCGATCACCTTCTACGCCATCTTCGGAGGCGCGGACTTCGGGGCCGGCATCTGGGACCTCACGGCGGGCGGTCCTGCGCGTGGCCGGCGGCCGCGGGACGTCATCGAGCACTCGATCGGTCCCGTGTGGGAGGCGAACCACGTCTGGTTGATCTTCGTCTTCGTCGTCCTGTGGACGTGTTTTCCCGAGGCGTACGCGTCGATCATGTTGACGCTTTTCGTACCGCTGACGATCGCGGCTCTTGGAATCGTGCTACGCGGCGCCGGCTTCGCATTTCGAAAAGCGGTGACCCAACTCCGCCACCAGCGCATCTTCGGAGGCGCCTTTGCGATCTCGTCCGTCCTCGTGCCCTACTGCTTCGGTGCGGTCGCCGGCGGAATTGCCTCCGGACGTGTCCCGGCCGGAGGTGCGGCCGGCGACCCGTGGAACAGCTGGGTGAACCCGACCTCGATCGTCGTCGGAGTCCTGGCCGTCTGCGTCGTGGCGTACGTCGCGGCCGTGCTGCTCACCTGGGATGCCGGACGGCTCTCCGACGAGCACATGGTGGCCTACTTCCGCATCCGCGCGGTGGGCGCAGCCATCGTCGCCGGAGCCGTGGCGCTGGTGGGTCTGTTCGTGCTGCGCAGCGACGCCAGGTATATCTTCGACGGACTGACGTCGCGGGCCCTGGCTCTCGTCGTGCTCTCGGCGCTGGCAGGCGTCGCCGCGTTCCTGCTCCTGCGCGGTCGCCCGCGTCGAGGTGCGCGGATTGCCGCCCTGGTTGCCTCTGGCGCGCTCGTCCTCGCGTGGGGCGTCGCCCAGTGGGACTACCTCCTGCCCGAGACGCTGACCGTGGCGCAGGCAGCGGCTCCGACCGCCACGATTACGGCCGTCCTCGTGGCTGCCGTTATCGCCGCGCTCGTCCTCACGCCGGCCTTCGCTTTCCTGTACACCCTTGACCAGAAGAGCCTTCTCCCGGACGAAGGCGTCGACGAGGCGCGTCAGTAGTCGTCGGGGCTCAGGTCCGTGGTCGCCGTCGCTCTCGTGCCCGGACCTCGGCTCACGAGGGAGGGGTGGGCTCCGTCGCGGGCCGCGCAGTCGCCGACGCTGACCCCGGGCGGCTCAACAGGGTCGCCGTCATCGGCAGGAGGAGCATGGTCACGGCGCCGCCCGCGACGAGCAGCGAGGCGTTCGCCTGGCTCATCTGGCCGTTCTTCACGGCGACCGACGTCACGGCGACGATGATCGGCAGCCCAGTCGAGCCGTACAACGCGACCCGCACACTGTCCCTCCGCGAGAACTGCCGATCGTCCCCATCGGGCCGGCGCTGCGTCATCGTCGCGAGGAGGATGGGGCCGCCGCGAATCACGATGATGGCCACGACGAAGGCGACGAGCACCAGCGGGTTCGACCCGAC
>DATLQE010000129.1:0-4078 GCA_035535335.1 Lapillicoccus sp.
GACGATCCTCGGCGACGTGACCGACATCGACATCGCCGACCGCACCGTGACGTCGGACAGCCTCGGTCGGACGGCGGTCACCCGCTACGACACACTGATCCTGGCCGCCGGCTCGGGGCAGTCGTACTTCGGCAACGACCACTTCGCGCGCTACGCGCCTGGGATGAAGGACATCGACGACGCGCTCGAGCTGCGCGGCCTCATCCTCGGTTGCTTCGAGCAGGCCGAGCTGGCCGCCATCCGCGGCGACAAGCAGGAGGTGGCCCGGCTGATGTCGTTCGTCGTCGTCGGCGCCGGCCCGACCGGCGTCGAGATGGCCGGTCAGATCGCCGAGCTGTCGCGGCGGACCCTGAAGTCAGACTTCCGGCACATCGACCCGACGATGACGCAGGTGACCCTCCTCGACGCCGCGCCGCAGGTGCTGCCGACCTTCGGCGACCGGCTCGGTGAGATCGCCATGCGCCGGCTGACGAAGATGGGCGTGGACGTCCAGCTCGGCGCGAAGGTCGTCGACGTCGATGCCACCGGCATCGAGGTCCAGGACGTCAAGGGCGGATCGGGCGACGTCCGGCGCATCGAGGCGGTGGCCAAGGTGTGGGCGGCCGGCGTCCAGGCCAGTCCGCTGGGCCGGAGCGTCGCGCGACAGGCCGGCGTCGAGACCGACCGCGCCGGACGCGTCAAGGTCAATCCGGACCTCACCCTGCCAGGCCACCCCGAGGTGTTCGTCCTCGGCGACATGATCGCGCTCGACGACCTGCCGGGTGTGGCGCAGGTGGCGATCCAGGGCGGCAAGTTCGCGGCGAAGCAGATCAAGCGGCGACTGGCCGGCAAGCCCACGGAGACGGCGTTCCACTACTTCGACAAGGGCTCCATGGCCACGATCTCGCGGTTCTCCGCGGTAGCCAGCGTGGGCGGTCTCCGGTTCGGCGGGTTCGTCGCCTGGGTGCTCTGGCTGGTGATCCACCTCTTCTACCTCATCGGGTTCAAGTCCCGGATCACCACGCTGCTGCACTGGTTCATCTCGTTCCTCGGCCGCGGCCGGTCAGAGCGGGCGATCACCGAGCAGCAGGTCTTCGCCCGCGAGGCGATCGAACGCCTCGGGGACGCGCACCAGCCGCACCTGCCCTGACGCATACACCCGGCTTTCCGCTTCCAGACTCACGTTGTTGTGACTTGAAAGCATTCAGCGGCCCGCGAAATGTCAACAACAGGCGCTCGGAAGCGCGAAGACCGCACGTCGGGGCGTCGCGTATGGTCGGCGCGTGGCTGACATCGCGTACCCGATCGCCGAGCGCACGCTGGCCAACGGCCTGCGCGTGGTGGTCTCGGAGGACCATACGGTCCCGACCGTGACGGTGAACCTCTGGGTCGGTGTCGGGTCGCGGCACGAACCGGCCGGCCGGACCGGCTTCGCGCACCTCTTCGAGCACCTGATGTTCCAGGGGTCCCGCAACGTCAAGAGCGGCGAGCACTTCAGCGCCCTCATGGCCGAGGGCGGCCGGCTCAACGCGACCACGTGGTTCGACCGGACGAACTACTTCGAGACGATTCCCAAGGGCGCCCTGGAGCTCGCGCTCTGGCTGGAGGCCGACCGCCACGGCCACCTCCTCGACGCGGTGAACCAGGAGAACCTCGACAACCAGCGTGACGTCGTCAAGGAGGAGAAGCGGCAGCGCTACGACAACGTGCCCTACGGCAACGCCCTGGTCGACGTCTACGCCACCGTCTTTCCCGAAGGCCACCCTTATCACCACCCCACCATCGGCTCCATGGAGGACCTCGACGCCGCCAGCGTCGAGGACGTGCACGCCTTCTTCCGCCACTACTACGGCCCCAACAACACCGTGCTGACGATCGTGGGAGACGTCGAGCCCGACGACGCGTTCGCCAAGGTCGAGAAGTACTTCGGGGCCCTGCCGGCGTCCGCTCAGCCACCCGCGCACGACGTCCACCACCTCGACCCGCTCACCGAACCGGTAAGGCTCGAGCGGGTCGAGGAGGTGCCCAACGACCGGCTGCACCTGGCCTGGCGGTTGCCGGTCGACAGCGACGAGGACTACCTCGCCTGTTCGCTGGCGTTCGACGTCCTCGGCGGTCTCAGCACCTCCCGACTCGTGCAGCGGTTGGTCCGCGACGAGCAGGTGGCCACCGCGGTCCATGCGCACACCATGGGGTTCGTCGACGGAGTCTCCCTGGGGCTGCTGATCATCGACGTCGCCGCGGGCACGGATGCCGGGGCCATCGAGGACGCGGTGGTCGAGGAGCTCGACCGGCTCATCGCCGAGGGTCCGACCGCCATCGAGATGGAGTCGTCCCTCGCCGAGACCGAGCGGGCGTGGCTGAGCTCGCTGGCCAGCCAAGAGGAGCGGGCCGATCTCATCTGCCACTACACGCTGCTCGCTGACGACAGCCACTTCGTCAACACGCTGCTCGACCGGATCGGTGCGATCGGTCGCGACCAGGTCAAGGCGGCGGCCGCGACCTACCTGCAACCCCGGTCGCGCGCCGTGGTGTCCTATCTCGTCGAGGAGCAGGAGGCGGCGGCGTGAACACGTCTGTCGTGGTTGAGCCCCCGCGGCCCGACGTCGATCCGCCCGAGCCGTACACCTTCCCGGAGGCGCGGCGGCGCACGTTGCCGAACGGCCTCGACGTCGTCGTCTACGACGTGCCGGGTCAGTACGTCCACTCGGTACGCGTCTCGATTCCGCTGCCGCTGTCCCGGGAGCCGCGCGACACGGAGGGCGTCGCGACGATCATGGCGCGTACCCTCGACGAGGGCACCGCGAACCACTCGTCGAGCGAGTTCGCGCTCCTCCTGGAACGCAAGGGCGTTGCCCTCGGCGCCGGCGCGTCGGAGGCCGGGATCAGCGTCGACGTCGACGTCGCCAAACGGCACCTCGAGTATGCGATGGACCTCCTACGCCAGGCCCTCACCGAACCATCGTTCCCGGACGCGGAGGTGACGCGACACGTGAAGCAGCGGCTGGCGGAGATCGAGCAGGAGCGCTCGGTGGCCGCGCAGCGGGGGGCGATCGAGCTGATCGCGACCTTCTTCGACGCCTCGGAGCGGTCGAGCCGGCCGACCGCCGGTTCCCGGGAGACGGTGGCGGCGATCACCCGGGACGACGTCGTCGCCTTCCATTCGCGCGAGGTCTCGCCCGTCGGTGCGACGGTGGTGCTGGCCGGGGACCTCGACGGGGTCGACGCCTTCGCGGTCGTCGAGGCGGCGCTCGGCGGATGGACGGCGCCCGAGGGCTGGGAAGCCCCGCCCCAGCCGGTTGCGGCGCGCACGGCGGCGAACCGAGGGCGCGTGGTCGTCGTCGACCGTCCCGGGTCGGTCCAGACCGAGCTTGTCGTCGCCGCGAACGGACCGGATCGCCGAGTGGAGGGCGGCTGGTCGCCGTACCCGGTCCTGGGGTTCGTCCTCGGCGGGTCGCCGAACGCCCGGGTGGACGCGGTCCTGAGGGAGGAGAAGGGCTACACCTACGGCATCCGGTCCATCTTCCGGCCGCGCCGCCGTGGCGGGCTGTTCCTCACCAGCGGCAGCGTGCGCGGCGACGTCACCGTGGAGTCTCTCGACATCCTGCTCACCATTCTCGACGGCGCGCGGCAGGGGTTCACCGACGTCGAGTCGAAGCAGGGCGTCGACTACATCGCCATGACGGCGGCCAGCCGGTATGCGACGGCCGACGCCATCGCCGACGAGGCCGCGACGCTGGCGTTCGAGGGGTTGACCACGGAGTTCACGACGGAGACGCTCCGCGACCTGGCGGACCTCGACGCGGAGCGGCTGGGTGACGCATACGCCCGCTTCGCCGACGGAGAGTGGACTGTCGTCGTCGTGGGGGATGCTGGCGCGCATGTCGACGGCATCCGCGCTCTCCCGCACGCCGCCGCCCGAGACGTCACCGTCGTCAGCGGGTGAGCCCGGCGTGGCCCAGGTCGTCGTCGACTCGCCGATCGGGCCGCTGCTCCTCGTCGCCTCCGAGGGTGCGCTGACCCACGTCTGGTTCGACGGCCTGCGTCATGCGTCCTCCGACGAGGCCGACCTGCCGCCGGACGATGCCGAGGTCCTCGG
>DATLQE010000130.1:0-5985 GCA_035535335.1 Lapillicoccus sp.
GCCGTCCCAGTGGAACGACGAACCAGCGCGCTCCATCGACCGCAGCGCCTTCTGCAGCGCCTCGGTGAAGTTGCGCCCGATCGCCATCGCCTCGCCGACCGACTTCATCGTCGTCGTCAGCGTCGGGTCGGCGGCCGGGAACTTCTCGAAGGCGAACCGGGGCACCTTGACGACGACGTAGTCCAGGGTCGGCTCGAACGACGCCGGGGTCTCGCGGGTGATGTCGTTCGGCACCTCGTCGAGGGTGTAACCGATGGCCATCTTGGCGGCGATCTTGGCGATGGGGAACCCGGTTGCCTTGGAGGCCAAGGCGCTCGACCGCGAGACCCGCGGGTTCATCTCGATGACGATGACCCGGCCGTCCTCCGGGTTGACCGCGAACTGGATGTTGCAGCCGCCGGTGTCGACACCCACCTCGCGGATCACGGCGATGGCGATGTCGCGCAGCCGCTGGTACTCCCGGTCGGTCAGGGTCAACGCCGGCGCCACGGTGATCGAGTCGCCGGTGTGGACGCCCATCGGGTCGAGGTTCTCGATGGAGCAGACGACCACGACGTTGTCGGCGTTGTCGCGCATGACCTCGAGCTCGTACTCCTTCCAGCCGAGGACCGACTCCTCGAGCAGGACCTCCGTGATCGGGCTGTCCTTGAGGCCCTGGCCGGCCATCCGGCGCAGCTCGGTCTCGTCGTGGGCGAACCCGGAACCGAGCCCGCCCATGGTGAACGACGGCCGCACGACGAGCGGGTAGCCGAGCTCAACCGCAGCGGCCAGCACCTCGTCGACGGTGTGCGCGATGACCGAGCGCGCGGACTCCGCGCCGCACCGCTCGACCACTCCCTTGAACTTCTCCCGGTCCTCGCCGAGCTGGATCGCCTCGACGTTCGCACCGATGAGTGGACAGTCGTACTTGTCGAGAACACCGTTCTCGTGCAACGCGATCGCCGTGTTCAGCGCGGTCTGGCCGCCCAGCGTCGCGAGCACCGCGTCCGGGCGTTCCTTGGCGATGATCGCCTCGACGACCTCCGGGGTGATCGGCTCGACGTAGGTCGCGTCGGCGAACTCCGGGTCGGTCATGATCGTCGCCGGGTTGCTGTTGACGAGGATCACCCGGATCCCCTCGTCGCGCAGCACGCGGCACGCCTGGGTGCCCGAGTAGTCGAACTCGCAGGCCTGCCCAATGACGATCGGGCCGGACCCGATGACGAGGACGCTGCCGATGTCGTCTCTCTTCGGCACTAGCGGTTGCCCTCCATCATCTCCACGAAGCGGTCGAAGAGGTATGCGGCATCGTGCGGTCCGGCCGCGGCCTCGGGGTGGTACTGCACCGAGTACGCCGGGATGTCCAGGCACTCGAGGCCCTCGACCACCTCGTCGTTGAGGCACACGTGCGAGACCCGGACGCGCCCGTACGGCGTGTCGCTGTCGCGGTCGACCGGCGCGTCGACGGCGAAGCCGTGGTTGTGCGAGGTGACCTCGACCTTGCCGGTACGTCGGTCCATCACCGGCTGGTTGATGCCCCGGTGGCCGTACTTCAGCTTGTACGTGCCCAACCCGAGCGCCCGTCCGAGCAGCTGGTTGCCGAAGCAGATGCCGAAGAACGGGATCCGCGCATCGAGCACCTCACGCAGCAACGCGACCTCCGACTCGGCGGACGCCGGGTCGCCGGGCCCGTTGGAGAAGAACACCCCGTCCGGCGACAGGGCGGCGACCTCCTCGAACGACGTCCACTGCGGCAGCACATGCACCTCGATGCCGTGCTGCGCCATCAGCTGCGGGGTCATCGCCTTGATGCCCAGGTCGACCGCCGCCACGGTGAAGCGCTTCTCCCCCACCGCCTCCACGACGTAGGGCTCGGTCGTCGACACCTCCCCGGCCAGGGCGGCACCCGACATCGACGGAGCCGTGCGAACTCGGTCGGCCAGCACCTGCACATCTGCGGACCGCATACCGGCAATTCGACTGCCGCTGAAGATCCCGACCCGCATGGCGCCCCGCTCGCGCAGGTGGCGGGTCAGGGCCCGCGTGTCGATGCCGCTGATTCCCACGATGCCCTGGTCGCGCAGCTCGTCCTCGAGGGGTTTGGTGGACCGCCAGTTCGAGGGCCGCAGCGCCGGATCGCGGACGACATACCCGGACACCCAGATCCGCGACGACTCCGGATCCTCGGTGTTGACACCGGTGTTGCCGACGTGCGGAGCGGTCATCACCACGACCTGGCGGTGGTAGCTGGGATCCGTGAGCGTCTCCTGGTACCCCGTCATTCCGGTCGAGAACACCGCCTCGCCCACGGTCTCGCCGACCGCGCCGTAGGCGTCGCCGCGGAAGGTCCGGCCGTCCTCGAGGACGAGCAGGGCGGGTGGGCGGTCGAGCAGCAGCTGGGTCACCAGGAACCTCCGGCGGTCTCGGGAACGAGGGCGCGGCCGTCCCGCGCGGTGCAGACGCCGCGGTGGTACGTCGCGACGACGCGGCCGGTCAGCTCGCGCCCGTGCCAGGGGTTGTTACGGGACAGCGAGTGCGACTTGTCGCGGTGCACCATCCAGGTCGCCGACGGGTCGACGAGCGTGATGTTGGCCGGAGATCCCGCGGCCAGCGGCTGCCCGTGACCGTCGAGCCGGGCGATCCGGGCCGGGTTGACCGACATGACCCGCGCCACGCCGGCCCAGTCGAACAACCCGGAGTGCACCATGACCTCGCCGACCACGCCGAGCGCCGTCTCCAGCCCGACCATCCCTGGCGAGGCGTCGACGAACGCGTGGTCCTTGTCGTGCGGTGCGTGCGGGGCGTGGTCGGTAGCGACGGCGTCGATGGTGCCGTCGGCCAGGGCCTCGCGCAAGGCCCGGACGTCCTCCTCGGGCCGCAACGGCGGGTTGACCTTCCACACCGGGTCGTAGGACGCGAGCAGGTCGTGGGTCAGCAGGAGGTGGTGGGGAGTCACCTCGGCGGTCACGTCGACGCCCTGCGCCTTGGCCCACCGGATCACCTCGACCGAGCCGGCGGTCGACACGTGCGCGATGTGGACCCGGCTGCCGGTGTGCCGCGCCAGCATGACGTCGCGAGCGACGATCGACTCCTCGGCGATCCCGGGCCAGCCGGGTAGCCCCAACCGACCGGACAGCTCGCTCTCGTGGGCACACGCGTCGGCGCCGGCCAGCCGCGGCTCCTGGGCGTGCTGGCTGATCACGCCACCGAAGGTCTTCACGTACTCCAGCGCGCGACGCATCAGCCGGGCGTCCGACACGCAGTACCCGTCGTCGGAGAACACCCGGACCTTCGCCCGGGAGCGGGCCATGAGCCCGAGCTCGGCCAGCTCCGCCCCCGCCAGGCCCTTGGTCACCGCCCCGACCGGCTGGACGTCGCAGTGGTGGTAGGACCGCCCGAGGTCGTAGAGGTGGTCGGCGGCCTCGGCGGTGTCGGTCACGGGAGTGGTGTTCGCCATGGCCAGGACCGCGGTGAAGCCGCCAGCCGCGGCCGCCAGCACGCCGCTGCCAACGGTCTCCGCGTCCTCCCGGCCCGGTTCGCGCAGGTGCACGTGGAGGTCGACGAGACCCGGCAGGGCCACGAGCCCGTCGGCGTCCACCACCGTGGTGTCGCGGCCGGCGGTGATCGAGCCGACCTCGACGATCCGCTCGCCGTCCAGGAGCAGGTCGGCCGTCCTCTCCCCGAGCAGCCGGGCTCCCCCGATGAGGATGGGCATCACGCCTCCCCACTCAGCAGGTGGTAGAGCACGGCCATCCGCACCGCGACCCCCGCCGACACCTGGTCGAGGACCACGGAGTTCGGCGAGTCGGCGACGTCGGCCGCGATCTCGAGGCCACGGTTCATCGGACCGGGGTGCAGGACCACGACGTCGGGGTTCGTGCCGGTGAGCCGACGCATCCGGTCGCGGGTCAGCCCGTAGGTGACGGTGTACTCGCGAGGCGTCGGGAAGTAGCCGCCGCTCATCCGCTCGCGCTGGACCCGCAGCATCATCACCGCGTCCACCGGCCCGTGCGTGGCCCCGCCCTCGAGGATCTCGTCGAGGTCCCAGGAGGTGGCGAACCCGTCGGTCTTCGCCCAGTCGGCGATCCCGCTGGGCATCAGCGTCGGCGGCGCCACGACGGTGACGTGGGCGCCGAGCCGACCGAGGGTGATGACGTTGGAGCGGAAGACGCGCGAGTGGGTCAGGTCGCCGACGATCGCGACGTGCCGGCCGTCGAGGTCGCCGATCCGGTTGCGGAGCGCGTAGGCGTCGAGGAGGGCCTGGGTCGGGTGCTCGTGGGTGCCGTCCCCGGCGTTGATGACACTGGCGTCCACCCACTGCGCAACCTGCTGACAGGCGCCGGAGGCCGGGTGACGGATGACGAGGGCGTCAACGGACATGGCGTCGATGGTCCGAACCGTGTCGCGGAGCGACTCTCCCTTGCTCGTCGAGGAGCCCTTGCCGGTGATGTTGATGGTGTCGGCGGACATCCACTTCCCGGCGATCTCGAACGAGCTGCGGGTCCGGGTCGAGTCCTCGAAGAAGAGGTTGATGATCGTGCGACCGCGCAAGGTCGGGATCTTCTTGACGTCGCGCTTCTGCACGTCGTGCATCTGCTCAGCGGTGGCGAGGATGGTCTCGACGTCGTCCCGAGTCAGGTCTGCGGACGACAGCAGGTGCCGGTTCACCGGTCCCCGCCCTCGATGGTGACCGCGTCTTCGCCATCGACCTCGGCGAGCCGCACGGATACCCGCTCCGCGGACGAGGTGGGGAGGTTCTTGCCGACGTGGTCGGCCCGGATCGGCAGCTCACGGTGGCCGCGGTCGACCAGGATGGCCAGGCGGACGGTCCGCGGCCGGCCGAGCTCGGCCAGCGCCTCGAGCGCGGCCCGGATGGTGCGGCCGTGGAAGAGTACGTCGTCGACGAGGACGACGACCTTGTCGTCGATGCCGCCCGCCGGGATGTCGGTGCGGGCCAGCGCGCGCACCGGCTGGTGCCGCAGGTCGTCGCGGTGCATCGTCACGTCGAGGCTGCCGACGGGCACGTCGACGCCCTCGACCTCGGCCATGACCGCGACGAGGCGGCGGGCCAGGGGCACGCCGCGCGAAGGGATCCCCAGGAGGACGAGGTCGTCGGCGCCCTTGTTACGCTCGAGGATCTCGTGGGCGATGCGCCGCAGTGCCCGGGAGATGTCGCCGGAGGTGAGCACCTCACGGCCGTGCGTGTCAGTTCGAGCTGGCTGGGCAACAGCCACCGCCTGACCTCCTTCCCCGCCTCACAGGACGGTGGTTAAAGGATGTCGTCGAGGGCCACTCTATCCGTCGCCCGGACCGCCGCCCGACCGGGACGCGCCGCTCGAATACGCTTCGCGCGTGTCGGACCAGGTCGTCGTCGTCACCGGAGCAGCCGGGCGGATCGCCGGCTATCTCCGGGCCCGTATGCGTCGGACCGGCCGGTGCCTGCGACTGCTCGACACGACCGCGCCGTCCGACCTCACGGACGGTGAAGAGGCGCATACCGGCTCCGTCACCGACCGCGACGTGGTCCGCCGGGCTGTCATGGGAGCCGACGCGGTGGTGCATCTGGCCGGCATCCCGACCGAGGCGGCGTGGGAGGAGATCGTCGACGTCAACGTCGGCGGCACGCAGGCCGTCCTGCACGCGTCCGCCGAGGCCGGCGTACGCACCGTCGTCGTCGCGTCGAGCAACCACGCGGCCGGCTTCTGGTCGCGGCCGACCGACGGCTCGCTGCTGGCCGACGACGTCCCCCCGCGGCCCGACTCGTTCTACGGATGGAGCAAGGCCGCGGTCGAGTCGCTGGGACGGATGTACCACGAGCGGTACGGGATGACCGTCATGAACCTGCGGATCGGCTGGTGCTCTGACCACCCGGGCACCCGCCGGGGCGCCGAGATCTGGCTGTCCCCGGGCGACGCCGCCCGCCTCGTGGAAGCGTCCATCGCACCGAGCGTCACGGGATTCCACACGGTCTGGGGCGTGTCCGCCAACTCGACGTCGTGGTGGTCG
>DATLQE010000131.1:0-4096 GCA_035535335.1 Lapillicoccus sp.
GGGCTCGTCGAGCAGCTCGGCGTCGACCTCGACGAGCGCTCGAATGTCAAGCGTGACAAGCACTTCATGTCGTCGGTTCCGGGCGTCTTCGTGGCCGGGGACGCGGGCCGTGGCCAGTCCCTCATCGTCTGGGCGATCGCCGAAGGACGGGCCGCCGCCAACGGTGTCGACCAGTGGCTCACCGGGTCGAGCCAGCTGCCCCGGCCGATCAACCCGACCGACCGGCCGCTCCTGGTCTGAGCGCCCGCTCAGGTGGTGACCGGCGGGTTTCGTACTCCGGCGTAAGTCATAGGGTTCCGCGTATGCGCCGCGCAAAGATCGTCTGCACGTTGGGGCCCGCGACCTCGTCGCCGGAGCAGATTCACGCCCTGGTCCAGGCGGGTATGGACATCGCCCGGCTGAACCTCTCGCACGGCGAGTATGCGGTGCACGAGGGCGTCTACAAGGCGGTCCGCGCGGCGAGTGACGTGACGGGGCGGGCGGTCGGGATCCTCGTCGACCTGCAAGGCCCGAAAATCCGCACCGGCCGGTTCGCGAACGGTCCGATCAGCCTCGCGCCCGGGGACCGCTTCACCATCACGGTCGACGACGTCGCCGGCGACCAGCAGCGGGTCAGCACGACGTACAAGGGCATGCCCCGAGACGTGCGGCCCGGCGACACGCTCCTCATCGACGACGGCAAGGTCTGTCTGCGGGCGGTGGAGGTGACGGACACCGACATCGTCACCGAAGCGGTCGAAGGCGGCGTCATCTCCAACAACAAGGGCATCAACCTGCCCGGCGTCGCGGTGAGCGTTCCCGCCATGTCCGACAAGGACGTCGACGATCTCCGGTGGGCGCTCCGCCTGGGCGTCGACCTCATCGCCCTGTCGTTCGTCCGGTCCGCGACCGACATCGAGGACGTCCGGCAGATCATGGACGAAGAGGGCGTGCGCGTCCCGGTCATCGCCAAGATCGAGAAGCCCCAGGCCGTCGACAACCTCAAGGACATCGTCCACGCCTTCGACGGCGTCATGGTGGCGCGTGGAGATCTCGGTGTTGAGCTGCCGCTGGAGGACGTGCCACTGGTGCAGAAGCGGGCCGTCGAGCTGTCCCGGCAGCAGGCGAAGCCGGTCATCGTCGCGACCCAGGTGCTCGAGTCGATGATCGAGAACTCCCGGCCGACGCGGGCTGAAGCCAGCGACTGCGCGAACGCGGTGCTCGACGGTGCCGACGCCATCATGCTGTCGGGCGAGACGAGCGTCGGCGCGTGGCCGGTCCAGGCGGTCCGGACGATGGCTCGGATCATCTCGGCGACCGAGGACCACGGCCTCGAGCGGATCCACCCGCTCGGTACCCGCCCGCATACCGTCGGTGGGGCGGTGACCTGGGCTGCCGTAGAGATCGGCGAGCTGCTCGGCGTGAAGTACCTCGTGACCTTCACCCAGTCGGGCGACTCGGCCAAGCGGCTCTCCCGGCTACGGTCCCAGCTCCCGATGCTCGCCTTCACACCGATCGCGGCGACCCGTGCCCAGCTGGCGTTGGTCTGGGGCATCGAGACCTTCATCGTGCCCATGGCCCGACACACCGACCAGATGGCGCTCGAGGTGGACAAGGAGCTGCTCGAGTCCGGGCGCTGCCAGGAGGGCGATCGCGTCATCATCGTCGCCGGATCCCCGCCGGGGATCCCAGGCTCCACCAACGCTTTGCGCGTGCACCGGATCGGTGACGCCAAGAACAAGGTGGCGCCGGCCTACGAGGACTTCGCGGTCTACTGAGCGGTCCTCCGCGTCTCGGTATGCTTCCCGCGGAGTTCTCGGGCCGCTTTCGGCTCGAGGCCGGGGTGGTGGAATGGCAGACACGGGGCACTCAAAATGCTCTGGCCGCAAGGCTGTGCGGGTTCGAATCCCGCTCCCGGCACTGACGGGCGTACCTCTCCCGCTCAGGGCGACGGGCTGACCGGTCCGGACTGGAGGTGCTCTTCTCGGTAGAGCATCGAGTGGCATACGCCGAGCAGCAGGACGTTGACGAGCACCCGGACCACGCCGAGCCACGGCTCGTCCAGCAGCTCGAAGAACTGGACCACGAGCAGCTCCAGCGTCAACGCCAGGGCGAAGATCTGCAGCGCCCGCACGTGTTCGCCTCGGTAGTAGAGCACGGTCGCCACCACGCCTTGGACCAGCACAAGGCAGGCGGCCACCGCCCAGACCCACGTGAAGGTGGACGGGTCGTCGACGAGCTCCTGCAGGGGACGGAACACGGATAGGACGATGGCGATCTGGAACAGCACGACGCCGAGCCGCTGCATGATCGTCGATCGCGTGAGCCCAACGGCGCGGCGACGCAGCCCGACGTAGAACCGGTTGATACGCCCCACCGCCAACGGCTCGCGGGTCACCTCCTCGACGACGCCGAGGAGTGGGTCGCGCAAGGGTTCGATGGGGCTGGCGGCTTCAAGCATGCGCTTGAGCTCGGACGCCTCATGAGCATCGAGGTTCTCGGCCGCTAGCTCCTGCATCATCTTCAGCCCGTTCACGATCAGCTCGCGATCGGAAAGTGCCCGGCGGCGGACGAGGTAGGAGCCGACCAGATAGACCAGGACGAGAAACAGGTAGATCACAGCGGCGGCCGGCTTGAAGAAGTAGTTGTTGTCCTGGGTGAGGAACTTGCCCACCTCGTCGATGAACAGCCCGAAGCCGATGCCCGCGAGCAGGGTGGCCAGCCACCGCGACGAGCGCCCGAGCAGCAGCATGAACATGACCATCGCGACGAGCATGAAGACGCCGCCGAAGAGGACATGGGCCACGTGGAGGCCACTCGTGCTGCCGATCTGCGGGAAGCCCGTCAACTGTAGGTAGAGCCGCGTGACGGTGATGGTGACGACGGTCGCGACGAGGAACAGCTCGACGTGCCCGGCCCCCTCGGCGTCGCGGATCGGTCCCCACTGGCGCGGGTTTGCCGACGTGGTCGGAGTCGCGTTCGGTGGGGGGTGGACCGGCTCGGCAGGCGCGGGTTCCCCCGGTTCCCTGCGCATGAAGACGATGGTCGCATATCGATAGGGTTACGCCCATGAGCGAGAAGCCCACTCCGGCGGCGCCGAAGAAGGCCACGACCACCAAGGCCGCGGCGACTCCGACGCCCCCTTCCGAGCCGGAGCCGGAGCCGACTGACGCGGAGGCGGCGGCCTCACCGGCGTCGAGCGGCGCCGAGCGCTCCGGCGGGCTGCGCGTCGTCGTCGCCGAGGACGAGGCCCTGATCCGGCTCGACCTCGCCGAGATGCTGACGGAGTTGGGCTACGAGGTCGTCGGGCAGGCGAGCGACGGCGAGCAGGCGGTCGAGCTCGTGAAGGAACACCGGCCCGACGTCGTCATCATGGACGTCAAGATGCCGGTGCTCGACGGCATCAGCGCGGCCGAGCAGATCGGCAAGGACCGCATCGCGCCGGTCGTCATGCTGACCGCGTTCAGCCAGAAGGAGCTGGTCGAGCGAGCTCGCGACGCGGGCGTCATGGCCTACATCGTCAAGCCGTTCACCCAGGCCGACCTCGCCCCGGCCGTCGACATCGCGACCTCGCGGTGGGCCGAGCTGAAGGCGCTCGAGGGCGAGATCGCCGACCTAGGGGAGCGGTTCGAGACCCGCAAGGCGGTGGACCGCGCCAAGGGCATCCTCATGACGCGGCTCAAGTTGTCGGAGGCCGACGCGTTCCGCTGGATCCAAAAGACGGCCATGGACCGCCGGCTCGGTATGCGCGAAGTCGCCGATGCAGTCATCTCCCAGATGCCAGCCACCAAGTAGTTCCTGGCTGCGTTTCGCCCGGGAGGAGCGCGGGCATACCGCGCGCAGCAGACCATCCGGCCTCGCCAGCTCGGCCTCCCGCCAGGCCCCGCCATGCTGCGCGCGGCCCGCGCCCGATTCTCCTTCGATCTCACCGGCGGGGCGGACCGCTTCAAGCGGAGGGAAGTTGACGTCAGAGCGTCAACTTCCTCCACTCGGAGGCTTCAGCGACGCTGTGCGCCTAGCCGCGGACGGCGATCACCAGCTGGGTGAGCAGGGGAGCCACGACCAGTGCCGGCAGCATGTTGCCGACCGGCACCTCGCGGATGCGCAGCAACCGCAA
>DATLQE010000132.1:0-6357 GCA_035535335.1 Lapillicoccus sp.
GTCGAGCTCGTGCCGCCCGACCCGCACCAGCTTCCCGTCCTCGAGCGCGTACCGGCCGATCGCGATCCGGTGCGGGCGCAAGGTGGGGTATGCGTCGGCAGCGGTCTGCCGGACGGCGGCCGACGTGATGATCCCCTCGGGGTCGGTCTCGACCTCCATGGCCAACGTGTTGACACCGGCCGTCTTCAGCCAGAGCTCCGACCAGCGGCCGAGATCGCGGCCGGAGGCCGCCTCGAGCTCCGCGAGCAGGTGAGCGAAGCGGGTGTTGCCCCACGCATACTTCTCGAAGTAGCTGCGCAGCCCGGCGACGAACGGCTGGACGCCGACGTAGGCCACCAGCTGCTTGAGGATCGCGCCGCCCTTGGCGTACGTGATCCCGTCGAAGTTGATGAGGACGTCGTCGAGGTCGCGAATGTCGGCGTAGACCGGGTGCGTCGACGGCAGCTGGTCCTGCTGGTAGGCCCAGGTCTTCTCGTGGCTCTGGAACGTCGTCCAGGCCCCGGTCCAGTGCGTCGCCTCGGCCTGGCAGTACGTGGAGGCCCACTCGGCGAACGACTCGTTCAGCCACAGGTCGTCCCACCACTGCATGGTCACGAGATCGCCAAACCACATGTGGGCGAGCTCGTGGAGGATGGTCAACCCGCGCCGCTCGACCAGCGGCTCGGCCACCTTGCCCCGGAACACGTAGACCTCGGTGATGGTCACGCAGCCGGCGTTCTCCATGGCGCCGGCGTTGTACTCGGGCGTGAAGATCTGGTCGTACTTCTCGAACGGGTAGGCCGAGTCGAACTCCCGCTCGAAGAAGTCGAAACCGATCTTCGTGAGGTCGAGGATGTTGTCGGCGTCGACGTAATCGGCAAGCGAGCGACGCGCATACACCCCCAGCTCGACCGGACCCCGACAGCTCTGGACGATGTCGGTCGTGCCGACGTACGGGCCGGACACCAGTGCGGTGACGTACGGAGAGAGTCGCGGAGTGGGAGCGAAGGTCCAGGTCGCGAGCGCCGTGCCGTCGCGGTCACCGGCGGGCGTCGGCTCCACCGTCGGTGACACCGAGCGGACCGTCCAGTGCGCCGGCGCGGTGACCGAAAAGGCGAACGTGGCCTTGAGATCGGGCTGCTCGAACACGGCGAAGACGCGGCGGGTGTCCGCGACCTCGAACTGGGAGTAGAGGTAGACCTCGCCGTCGACCGGGTCGACGAACCGGTGCATGCCCTCGCCGGTGTTCGTGTACAGCGCCGTCGCCTCGACGACGACCTCGTTCTCGGCGGCCAGTCCGGTCAAGGCGATTCGCGAGTCGGCCCAGGCCGTGGCCGGGTCGAGGGCGACGCCGTTGAGAACCACCGACTCGACCGACTCGCCGACGAAGTCGAGAAACGTCTCGGCGCCCTCCCTCGCGCCGAACCGGACCGTACTCGTCGTCGCGAAGGTCGTCGGGCCGGTGGCCAGGTCGAGGACGACGTCGTACGAGTGGACCGTGAGCAGATCGGCGCGGGTAGCCGCCTCGTCGCGGGTGAGGTTCTCGCCGGGCACTAGGAGGCTCCTGCACGCTGGGGATCAGGGCAGACCCGGGTATGCGGGTGCGCCCGGGCCGCCGTCCATGCTCTCACGGCGCGCCGTGGTCCTTGTCCTGGTGAAAGGATGCCGAGCATGACTCCGACGGCGGCTCGAACGGGCCGGGCAACGACGCAACGCAGCGGCTCCACGGTCCGCAAGGCTGAGGTGCAGATGTGGTTCGACCCCGGGTGTCCCTGGGCGTGGATGACCTCGCGCTGGTTGATGGAGGTGGAGAAGGTCCGCGACATCGACGTGACCTGGCGGGTGATGAGCCTGTCGGTCCTCAACGAGAAGCGAGACCTCCCCAAGAACTACCGAGCCTTCTTGGACGCCTCATGGGGACCGGTGCGGGTGCTCATCGCCGCGCAGGAACAGTACGGCGACAAGGTTCTCAAGCCGCTCTACGACGCGATGGGCACGCGGATCCACCTCAAACGGATGAGGAACCGCGACACGATCATCGCCGAGTCGCTCGAGGAGGTCGGCCTGCCCGCCGAACTGGCCAAGGCGGCGACCCAGAAGAAGTACGACCGGGCGCTGCGCCGGAGTCACCGCGAGGGGATCGATCTGGTCGGGACCGACGTCGGCACGCCGGTCATCGCCTTCGGAGACATCGCCTTCTTCGGTCCGGTGGTCACGCCGGCGCCGAAGGGCGACGCGGCGGGTCGACTGTGGGACGGTTGCGTCCTCGTCGCGGGCACGCCAGGGTTCTACGAGCTCAAGCGAACCCGCACACAGGGCCCGATCTTCGACTAGCCGCGGGGGCTCCGCCCCCGCGTACCCCCGAATACCCGCGGCGAGACTTTTCGCGACGAGGAGGACGATCCCCATGCGCGTACACATCGGCGGCGACCACGCGGCATACGAGCTCCAGCTGGCGCTGGTCACCCACCTCGAGGAGACCGGACACGACGTCACGAACCACGGGCCGCACGTCTTCGACGCCGAGGACGACTACCCCGTCGCCGTGCTGCGGGCGGCCCAGGCCGTCGCCGAAGACCCGGGCTCGCTCGGGATCGTGCTCGGCGGGTCCGGGAACGGCGAGCAGATGGCGGCGAACAAGGTGAAGGGCATCCGGGCGGCGCTGTGCTGGACGTCCGAGCTGGCCCAGCTCGCGCGCGAGCACAACGACGCCCAGGTGGTCTCGATCGGTGGCCGGTTCACCGCCACCGAGGAGGCCAAGGAGATCGTCGACACCTTCCTCGCCACCGAGTTCTCCGGCGGGGACCGGCACGTGCGTCGCCTCGAGATGGTGTCGGCGTACGAGAAGGACGGAACGCTGCCTCCAGAGCCCGCGGCCGGGTAGCCGGCCGCGCTGGTCGGCGGTCGGCCGGACAGCGGATACCACGTTCACCCGTTTGGGGAAAGATGCCCACGCTCCGTGTGGCGGACACCTAGATTGGCGGGATCATGACGTGGTCCACCAGCGTGCCGCGGCGACGCGCGTCGCGGTTTTTCACGGCTGCCCTCCAGCCGGAGCCGGCCCGGTCGTCGCGCTCGGCGGTCGTCACTCAGACCCTGCTGCTCATCGCCATCGGCGTGGCGCTGCTGTGGATCGGATGGGGGTGGCCGCGGCTGCCGTTCGCCGTCTACGCGCCGTTCGTCGTCGTCGGCGGTCTCTATCTCACTCCCGGCGCCTTCCTCGTCGTGGGGGGCACCTACCTCGCCGAGATGGTGGCGCTGACCGTCCGCAGCAGCCAGATCACCGCGATCTCACAGCTGGCCCAGATCATCGCGCTCGCCGCGCTGGCCATCGTCATCGTCCTCATGTCGGCGACCTCGCGCTCACGGGCCCGGCTCGGGGTGCAGGGCAGCCGCGGGGAGTCGATGTTCGTCGACCTCCGCGATCGCCTCAAGGCCTTCGGTGAGCTGCCGGTCCTGCCTGGCGGCTGGCACGCCGAGAGGGCCGTCGAGTCCGCGTACGGTCAGTCGTTCTCCGGCGACTTCGTCGTCGCGACTAAGTCGGCGGACGGGCGCTGGTTCGAGGTCGTGCTCGTCGACGTGTCCGGCAAGGGAGTGCAGGCCGGGACTCGCGCGCTGCTGCTGTCCGGCGCCCTCGGCGGACTGCTCGGCGAGCAGGAGCCGAACCGGTTCTTGACAGCCGCGAACAACTACCTGCTGCGGCAGAGGTGGGACGAGGGCTTCGCGACTGCGGTGCACGTGTCGATCGACCTGGCCACCGGCGACTACACGATCGGCAGCGCGGGGCACCCGCCCGCCGTCCAGTTCAACAACGGCTCCGGACGTTGGGAGGTGCTCGGCGAGGCGGCCGGGCCGCTGCTCGGCGTCATCGACGACGCGACCTACATCCGGTCCTACCGCCGGCTGGGCCGCGGCGACGCGCTGGTGCTCTACACCGACGGCGTGGTCGAGTCCCGGTTCCGCGACCTCACCGTCGGGGTGGACCGGATGCTCGGCGCAGCAGAGCGCCTCGTCCGCGGCGGGTTCGCCGGCGGAGCGAAGCGGCTCTGCGCGTCGGCGCGGGCGGGCGAGACCGACGACCGCGCCGTGGTGATGATCTGGCGGGACTGACCGTCAGGACTCGGGAGCGTCGTCCTGTCCACCGAGGTTGCCGAGAGCGTCCTTGGCTCGCTGGGCGCCCTGGTCGATCTGCTCGGAGTGCTCGCCGCCGGTGCGCTGGTCGATCGCGTCACCCGCCTTGTCGATCCCGGCGTCTGCCTGGTCGCCGTGCTGCTCCAGGAAGTCCTCACCCTGGTCCTTCATGTTGTCGAACGCGCTCATGAAACCGGCTCCTGCGGTCGATGGTCCCCGAGGGGTCTGACTCCGTCAGGCTAAGCGCATGCCCATGAGTGCGCCCGTCGGAAACCGGTCCGAACCAGAAACGGATCGGATCCGCACGTACGCGGGTCGACACGGTCGGCTCTCCGCGCTCACCCGGGACCGCCTGGACCGGTACCTGCCGGCGCGAGCCCTGCCGCCGGGGCCGCTCGTGCCGGTCGAGGCATTCGGGCGCCAGGCGCCGGTCGTCCTCGACGTCGGCTGCGGACACGGGGCCGCGGCCATCGCGTATGCGTCGACCCATCCCATGCACGACGTGCTCGCCGTCGACGTCCACGTGCCGGGGATGGCCCGCCTCCTGGCCGCTTCCGATGCCGCCGGGGTCGCGAACATGCGGGTCGAGATCGGCGACGCGGTGGCGTTGTTGACCGACCGCGTGAAGCCCGGCCAGCTGGCGGCGGTTCACCTGTTCTTCCCCGATCCGTGGCCCAAGCTCAAGCACGCGAAGCGGCGGTTCGTGCGGGCGTCCACGCTGGACCTGCTGGCCTCGCGGTTGGTCACAGGCGGCTACGTCCTCATCGCTACGGACCAACCCGCATACGCCGAGCACGTCCGGACGGAGGTGCGGGCGCACGGCGGGTTCGTGGTTCTGGACGCGCCGAGGCCCGCGTGGAGACCGATGGACGGGTTCGAACGCAAGGGAATGGCGGCCGGCCGGACGGTCGTCGACCTGCGGCTCGACGTGCGAGACCCCGCTAAGGGCTTCGCGCCCTGAGTGGCCGGTCGTGGCGGTCGGCGTGGCCGCGATGGCAGCGGTTCTCGGAATACTGCTGGTCATCATCGGGGGAGCGATCCGGCCGCTGAGGAACGCTGCCGACGATGAGGTCGTTGCGGCCTCCAGGGTGCCAAACCGCGAGTAGCGCGCGTCTGCGGACCGGCGTTCAGGACTGCTGGACGTCTCCCGGCCCCCGTGCGACGACCTGTGGCTCGACCGGCGTCAGACCTGGCCCTGGCGCGCCCGCAGGTAGAGCGGGAAGAAAACCACCCACAGAACCAGGCAGACCGCCGCCCACGCCGCGGGCGTCTCGACCCTCAGTGACCCCGACCACAGGAGCACCGGCTGGCCCGCTTCGGCATGGGTCGTGGCGTCCTGGTAGACCCACGCCACGTCACGAGCAGCAGCGCGAGGAAGACCAGCGCAACGAGGGAACTGGATGACAACGGATCCCCTCCTCGGCGCCGGCGGACCGGGTCTGCTCTGCCGAGGCTAGAGCCGGTGCCTGTGAGAGCGTGGTCCAGCCGAGATGTGTCATCGCGCCGGCCGTCGGCCAAAGAGGAAACACCGTGCCCAGCTCCACGCTCGACATCCACCAGCTGGAGTCGCTGCGCGACGTCTACCGAGACCTCCACGCGAACCCGGAGCTGTCGTTCGCGGAACACCGCACCGCCGGAGTCGTCGCGGCCTGGCTGCGCGATCACGGGTTCGAGGTCATCGAGAACGTCGGCCGGACCGGCGTCGTTGGGGTCCTGGCCAACGGCATCGGCGCGGTCGTCGCCCTGCGCGCCGACATGGACGCGCTGCCGGTGGCCGAGGACACGGGCTTGCCGTACGCGAGCACGGTCCGGGCGGCGTCCGCCGGCGAATACGTGCCGGTCATGCACGCGTGCGGCCACGACATGCACGTCGCCTGCCTGCTGGGTGCCTGCGCTGAGCTCGTCGGGGCGCGCGAGGAATGGAGCGGGACCGTCGTCGCGATCTTCCAACCGGCCGAGGAGCTGGCCCAGGGTGCACAGGCGATGGTCGACGACGGTCTCTACGACCGGGTGCCGCGGCCGGACGTCGTCCTCGGGCAGCACGTCGCGCCGCTGCCCGCCGGTACGGTCGGCATCCGGGCCGGAGACTTCTGGGCGGCGAGCGACAGCCTGCGGGTCGTGCTCTACGGCGCCGGCGGGCACGGCTCACGTCCCGAGACGACCGTGGACCCGGTGGTCATGGCCGCGGCGTTCGTCATGCGGCTGCAGACGATCGTCTCCCGCCAGGTCGCCGCCGCCGAGACCGCG
>DATLQE010000133.1:0-5109 GCA_035535335.1 Lapillicoccus sp.
GTGGCCTTCTGCTGGTCGGGGCCCTTGAACCCGAACTGGGACACGTAGGCGCGCGACGGGATCTCGACGTTGCCGACCTTGAGGAAGTCCAGCCCGTCCGACACGGTCTCCCACAGGTTCTTCTTCGGGTCCAGTCCGGCCCGGGCCTGGTCGACGTACGAGATCTTCACCGTCTCGCCGATCTTGACGCCACCCTCGTCCGGATCCTCGAAACCGACGATGGTCTTGAAGAGGGTCGTCTTGCCGACCCCGTTGGGGCCGATGACGCCCACGATTCCGTTGCGCGGCAACGTGAACGACAGGTCGTCGATGAGCACTCGCTCCCCGAACCCCTTCTTGAGGTCGTTCACCTCGATGACCGTGGAGCCCAGCCGCGGACCCGGTGGGATCTGGATCTCCTCGAAGTCCAGCTTCCGGGTCCGGTCCGCTTCGGCCGCCATCTCCTCGTACCGCTGCAGCCGGGCCTTGGACTTGGCCTGCCGGCCCTTGGCGTTGGAACGGACCCACTCGAGCTCGTCCTTGAGCCGCTTCTGCAGCTTGACGTCCTTCTTCCCCTGGACCTGCAGTCGCTCGGCCTTCTTCTCGAGGTAGGTCGAGTAGTTGCCCTGGTAGGGGTACAGCCGGCCCCGGTCGACCTCGGCGATCCATTCGGCGACGTTGTCGAGGAAGTACCGGTCGTGGGTCACGGCCAGGACGGCGCCGGGGTATGCGGCGAGGTGCTGCTCGAGCCACTGCACCGACTCGGCGTCGAGGTGGTTGGTCGGCTCGTCGAGCAGGAGCAGGTCGGGCTTCTGGAGGAGCAGCTTGCACAGTGCCACACGGCGGCGCTCGCCACCAGAGAGCACAGTGACGTCCGCGTCCGGTGGCGGACAACGCAAGGCGTCCATGGCCTGCTCGAGCTGGGCGTCGAGATCCCAGGCGTCCGCGTGGTCGATCTCCTCCTGGAGCTTGCCCATCTCCTCCAACAAGGAGTCGTAGTCGGCGTCGAGCTCGCCCATCTCGACCGAGATCTGGTTGTAGCGGTCGAGCTTGGCCTTGATCTCGCCGGCACCTTCCTCGACGTTGCCGAGGACGGTCTTCTCCTCGTTGAGCGGCGGCTCCTGCAGGAGGATCCCCACCGTCGCACCCGGCGCGATCCGCGCCTCGCCGTTGGACGGCTGGTCCATCCCGGCCATGATCCTGAGGATCGTCGACTTGCCCGCGCCGTTGGGTCCGACGACGCCGATCTTCGCTCCCGGGAAGAACGACATCGTGACGTCGTCGAGGATGACCTTCTCGCCTACTGCCTTGCGAGCCTTGGCCATGGTGTAGATGAACTCGGGCATATTGCAAGGCTATCCAGGCGAACCGGACCGCTCCCAATCGGTGTCGTGGCTTCACGTCACGCCTCCCCGGTTGGTCGCCGGCAGCGGCACCACCGTCGTGCGAGCCTCAGCCACCGTTGACGACGACGTAGTCGTCGGTGTCGGCGTCCTCGACCCGCCGTCCGAAACCGCCGCGAACCACGACGGTGCTCTCCTGACCCGTCGACTCGCGCTCCGCGCCGTCCGGGCCGGCTCCGGCCTCGACGCCCTCCTGCGCACCGCTCTCGGCCTCCTCCTCACCGTGGAAGCTGTCCTGGATGGCCGGGTCGGCGAGCCGGTCGTTCGCGTCCAGCTGCGTCCGGCGGAGCCGGGTGAACTCCACCTGACCACGGCTCAGGTCGTGGCCGATGGTGTAGGCGTCGATCTCCGCACTGGTGCGGGGTTCCCCCTTCTCGGTCTCCCACTGGTTGACCCGGAGCCGTCCGTAGACGACCACGGGGTGGCCCTTCTTGACGCTGGTCATGACGTTGGCGGCCAAGGCGTTGAAGGCCACGACGTTGAGGAAGTTCGTGCTGCCGTCGACGAAGGCTCGCTTCTCGGCGTCCCAGCGGCGCGTCGTCGAGGCGATGCGCAGGCTCGCGAACGGCCGTCCCACTTTGGTCGGCCGGCTGATCGGGTCATTCACGACATTGCCCACGACGGTGACGAAGCTCTCGTTCATTCCCTGTACCTCCACCCGGTTCCGCGTGACGGTCGACGCCCATCGGCGCCACCCGGACCGAGCATCGGACGTCGCCAGGGCATCGGCCAGTCCTCTCCGCCGGCCTGTGGACGACGTGACGACATGCGCACGGCATGTGGACGGCGACGAACCCCGTGCGGACCAGCGGGCGAGACCGGCTCAGCCCCCGCGTGCCGCCTCGAGCTGCTCGCGGGTGTCGCGGTGCCGGTCGAGCACGACCCGAACCGGCTCGACCAGCTGGTCGTTCGCCACGTCGGCGATGGCGATCCGCAACCGCTTGCCGACCAGGGTCCGCCGCCGTCGGGCACCTACTCGGGCCGCCGCGCGGGCGAGCCCGGCCGCGAGCAGCCCCACCACGAGACCGGCCACGAGCAACAGCGTCGGCAGCGGGAACGGCCCCACCTGGGGAGTGTCGATCGGTGGCAGCTGAAGCCAGGCGACGACCGCGAGCGCCACCAACCACGCCAGTCCGACGAGGGCCGTCAGGCCGAGCAGCCACTGCAGCCAGCCCGTCACCTGCCACCAGACCGGCGGGTTGCCCCGTAGCGGGGTAGTCACCACGACCCGGTCGAGTCGCTCGTAGAGGCGGTCATCGGTGGGCGCGGCGGCGTCCGACACCGCCTCGGCCCACAGAACGGGAAGGCCCTCGGCGGCTCGCTCGGTCAGCGAGAGGGCGGCCAGCTTGACCGCGGACCGCGCGGAGGCCGAGGGCGCCGGGATGGACGACCGGCCGACGACCTCCCGCACGTCCAACGGGTCCACC
Source organism: Lapillicoccus sp. (assembly GCA_035535335.1). Lineage (GTDB taxonomy): Bacteria > Actinomycetota > Actinomycetes > Actinomycetales > Dermatophilaceae > Lapillicoccus. Next base: position 2,810 of record DATLQE010000133.1, read on the forward strand.
CGCTCGAGCACCTGCGACGGAACCCGGTCCAGCCGCAGCCGGCGCAGCGGGTCGGGCCGGAGCTTGCGCCCCCACCGCGTGAAGATCCAGCCGGTGCGGCCCAGCGCTTCCCGCCGGTAGTCCTCATCCACCGCGTCGAGCACCACGGGAACACCTGACGCTCGCGACAGCGCGTCGACCAGCTGGTCGTCGGCGCCCGCGTCAAGGGTGACCTCGCGGTCGGCAACCCCGCGGCGCAGCCGCCCCGCGACCGCGGTGAGGTCCGCGGAGAGCCGCTGGCGCGCCGCCTCGTGGCCCGCGACGGCGTTGGCCAGCCGCTGGCGCAGCTCCGGAATGCCGTCGCCCGTCGCGACCGAGGTGGTCAGGACCTGGACACCGGAGACGCCGTCGGCCTGTAGCAGCCGGACGAGGTCCTCGCGGCACGCCTCGACGGCACCCTCCGCCAGCCGGTCGGTCTGGTTCAGGACGGCGAGCATGACGGCGGAGTGGCCGGCCAGCTGCTGGACGTACTCGTCGTGGAGCAGCGCGTCCGCATACTTCTGCGGGTCGGTGACCCAGACGAAGACGTCACAGAGCGCCAGGACCCGCTCCGCCTCGGCGCGGTGCGACGTGACGCGCGAGTCGAAGTCCGGGAGGTCGAGCAGCACGAGCCCGTCCAGCGAGCCGACGGAGTCGACCGAACCTCCGAGTCCCTCCTCGGACGGCTCCGCCGACACCCCGTACCGTCGCGGCACGGCCAGCCAGTCGAGCAGCTCCCCGGCCGGGTCGTCACCCCACACGGCGGCGGACGCGGACGACGTCGTCGGTCGCGTGGCGCCGATTCTGGCCAGCTCGCGCCCCGCGAGCGCGTTGAACAACGAGGACTTGCCGCTCCCGGTAGCCCCGGCCAGGGCGATCACCGTGTGGTTGCCGGCCAGCGCACTGCGCTCGCCGACCTTGGCGATGATCTGCCGTGCCACGGCGACCGTGCTGGGGTCGAGCTGGTCGCCCCCGGCGTCCAGCGCGGCGTCGAGCGCTTCGGCCTGGGCACGGACCACGTCCTCGGCGGGCACCGTCACCTTCGCCCGGCCCATGAGCAATGGACTCACCGGGCCGCCCTCACGGCGGCCGCCGCCGCGCCGAGGGTGCGTGCCTGGTCGGCGCGGAGGTCCACCTCGTCGAGAACACCGGTGAACCGCTCGCGCTCACCGTGGAACGCGGCTTCGGTGCGGTCGAGCAGGGCCTCCTTGGCCTTGGCCGCCATCGAGCGCACCGCCTGGTCGCCGAAGATCGCCTCGAGCAGCTTCTGCCCCAGGATGGCGGTGCCTCCGGCGATGCCGACCTCGGCTCCGGTGAGGCCTCCGGTGTAGGCGAACGTCACCAGCATGAGCACGGTGCCTACGGCGTTGACGCCGTATGCTGTGACCTTCGCCGTCGTGCGGCGGTCGCGGCCCTCGTTGCGAACAAGCTCGAGGACGTCGCCCTGCCAGTCGTGCACGAGAGACGTGACGGCACGGTCGAACTCGGGCGACACCCGCGTCAGGTCGGGATGCGCCTGCAGCAGGGCGGATCCGCCCGCAAGGGCACGCCAGGACCGCGACGTGGTGATCGCGGCGCCTTGGCCCTCGGCGCGGATCAGCTCGGCAACGCCGCTGTGCAGGGCTTCGTCGAGGTGCGCGGACGGCGTCGGCTCGCCCTTCACGGCGGCGACGACGCGGTCGCGGACCCGGGCCACGGTCGACTCGACCTGCCGGAAGAACTCCCCCGTGCCGACGAACTCCTGCCACCGCGCGAGAACCTCGCCGCGCAGCAGGGAGCCGTCGCTCATCCCGGTCTCGACTCCGGCGATGGCCGCTGCGTACGCCGACTGCACGGCTTTGTCCAGGGCGGTCCGGGCGGTGACCTGCGCTCCGGAGGCGTCGACGAGGCCCTGAATCCGCGGTCCGAGCGAGTCGAGCGCACCGGTCAGGGTCTGACGCACGACGAGCGCCCGGGCCCTAGCGTCCTTCGCCAGCGCGGAGAGCCAGGAGCTCAGTCTCGCGACCTCCTCCGGCTTGAGCTTCCCGTCCGGGTCGAGCTCCGACTCGGCGACGGTGAAGAGGGGCGCGGTACCCAGGCCCTGCTCCTTGAGCATCGAGGCGAGGTGGTCGCGGATGACGGGGATCGATGCCCTGGGCACACGGTTGAGCACAACGGCGACCGCCGTCCCCCGCTCCGACGCCTGGCGTAGCAGCTCCCAGGGGACCGCGTCCGCATACCGTGCCGCCGTCGTGACGAAGAGCCACAGGTCGGCGGCACCGAGCAGCTGCCGGGCGAGCTCC
>DATLQE010000134.1:0-20774 GCA_035535335.1 Lapillicoccus sp.
AAGCACGTTTCAAGATGAGGTTTCCATGGGGTTTACCCCGAGAGGCTCCCAGCCAGACGACTGGGTTGATAGGCCGGATGTGGAAGTGCAGTAATGCATGAAGCTGACCGGTACTAATAAGCCGACAACTTGACTACATCACATACTTTTCGATGTTCGCGTCCACTGTGTTGTTCCCGAGATACGGTCGGTCAACGACCTCACATCTCCATAGAGTTTCGGCTGTCATAGCGAAGGGGAAACGCCCGGCTCCATTCCGAACCCGGAAGCTAAGCCCTTCAGCGCCGATGGTACTGCACTGGTGACGGTGTGGGAGAGTAGGACGCAGCCGGACATTCTTCACCAAGCGCCTCGCTCGAATTGAAATTCGGGCGAGGCGCTTTGTCGTGCCGAGATACTTTGTCGTGCCGAGATCCCGTATCCCGCTCCTCAGACCCCGACTAAGGTTCGGTCTATGAGCCAACAGGACCGTTCCGGGGGGCGGCCGGACCGTCGGGGACCCCGCCCCGGCGCCTCGCGCCGCAACGGCGGACGACCTGGTGGGGCTGGCAGCGCCGCGGGCGGTTCGGGGTCGCGGCGTGACGAGAGGGGACGACGCCCCGACACCGAGCGGACCGGCGGTCAGCGGCTCACGCCAACGAGCCCGAGGCGGCCCGAGCCGGCCATCGCCGAGGGCGTGACCGGCAAGGAGCTCGACCGCGCGGTGTGGACCCAGCTGCGCACGCTGAGCAAGGAGAACGCGGAGGGGGTCGCCCAGCACTTGGTCATGGCCGCGCTCCTGCTCGACACCGACGTGGAGGCCGCCCAGGCGCACGCCGAGACGGCGGTCCGCCGCGCCGGCCGGGTGCCGGCCGCCCGAGAGGCGCTCGGACTGGTCGCCTACCGGCAGGGCGACTGGGCCAAGGCCCTCGCGGAGTTCCGGACCGTCCGACGCCTCTCCGGCTCCTCGCACCTGCTCCCCCTCATGGTCGACGCCGAGCGCGCGCTCGGCCGTCCGGACCGGGCGCTGGAGCTCGCCTCGACGCCCGAGGCGCGGACGCTGGCCCGCGACGAGCGGGTCGAGCTGGCCATCGTCGTCTCCGGGATCCGCCGCGACCAGGGCCAGCTGGACGCCGCGGTCGCCGGTCTGCGGATCCCGGAGCTCGACGCGGCTCGGCGCAAGCCGTGGAGCGCCAGACTGTTCTACGCCTACGCTGACGCGCTGCTGGCCCTGGGCGACCGCAGGGGCGCCCGGGAGTGGTTCGCCTCCGCGGTCGACGCCGACGAGGCCCTGGAGACCGACGCGGCGGAGCGGGTGGAGGAGCTCGACGGCGTCCAGCAGGTCGACCTCCTGGAGGACGAGCACCGCGACGCGCCCTCCGACCGTGGCTGACCCGCTCGCGAAGCGCTACGCCGGGGTGGTCTGTGACCTCGACGGCGTCGTGCGCCGCGGTTCCGCGGCCGTCCCGTACGCCGTCGAGCAGCTCACCGCGCTGACCGCTCCGGTCGTCTACGCCACGAACAATGCCTCGCTGACGCCCGAGGACGTCGCCGGCCAGCTGGTGGGGTTGGGGCTGCCCGTCGGCCCCGACAACGTCGTGACGAGCTCTCAGGCCGCCGCCGCATACGTCGCCTCCCGGTTCCCCGCCGGAGCATCGGTGCTGGCGGTCGGCGGTCCGGGGGTGGCCGCCGCCCTCGCCGAGGTGGGCCTCACCCCCGTCGCGACCGCGGAGGCGGGAGTCGTGGCCGTGCTTCAGGGCTACGGCCCGAAGGTCACCGCCCTGGACCTGGCCGAGGCCAGCTACGCCATCGAGGGCGGCGCCACCTGGGTGGCGACCAACCGGGACGCGACGCTGCCCACCCATCGCGGCATCGCGCCGGGAAACGGAGCGCTGCTTGGTGCCGTGGCCACTGCCACCGGCCGGCAGCCGAGCGCATCGGCCGGAAAACCGGAACCGCCGCTCTACGAGCTGTCTGTGACCCGCCTGGGCGCGCCGAAGTCGGACGTCCTGGCCGTCGGCGACCGCCTGGACACCGACATCCTCGGCGCCATGGCGGCCGGCCTCGACTCGCTCTGGGTGCTGACCGGCGTGGACGATCTCGTCACCTTCGCCACGGCGGCCGGACGACCCGCCCCCACGTATGCGGCCCGCGACCTGCGCGCGCTCGCCCACCCGCCGTTGGTGCCTCTGCGGGAAGGTCAGGAGTGGGTATGCGATGGCGTGCGGCTCTCGGTCACCTGGGAACACGGTGACGCCGTCGTGCACTGCTTCGAGCCGGACGACGCGGATGGGCTGGTCGCCGCGGCCACGGCGGCCCTCGTGCACGGCCGCGACGTCGTCGGGGCCCCCGCGGAGGTGCTGGTGCGGGTGGCTACGGCCGTGGCGGAGCGCCTGGTCCGGGTCGCCACCGAGCCGGGCGGCGTCCCCGCGCAGTAGCGTGGACCGCCAAGACATCGGGAGACATGCGGGCGACGGAGGGAGACGGTCATGGCGATGGAGGGGCTTCGCGGGTACGTGCAGCTGGCGTCCGGTTTGGCGGACATGTCTCGGGCCAAGGCCATGGAAGCCGCTTCCGCGCTGCTGTCGTTGTCCAGTGGACTCGCCGGCGGCAGCTCCGGGCGCAACGTCCAGGTCCAGGACCTGGCCGAGGAGCTGTTGGCCGCCGCGGCGGCGAACCGCCGCAGTCTGGTTGCGCTGGTGCGCGGCGAGGTCGAGCGCGCCATCGCCAACAGTCCGATTCCGCCGGACGAGCTCGATCGCGCTCGGGCGGCGGTGGCCAAGCTCTCGGCGGACGTCGAGGAGCTTCGGGCCCAGGTGCTGGCCAACCCGGCGGTTGGCGAGGTCGTCGCCAGGTTCGGCCTGGCCGGCCACGCCACCTCCCGGCCGGTGGAGCCGGCTGCTGGCGACGCGGAAGCCAGTGGGGTCGCGTCGATGAGGCCCAAGGCGGTCGAGGAGGGTCTGGTCGTCGACGCCGCCCTCACTGCCCCCGTGGACGAGCCGGCGTCCGCCCCGCCCCGACGGCGTCCGCCGCGCACGGCGATCGCCGGGCAGGCGGCGACGAAGAAGTCGGCGACAAAGAAGGCGGCGACAAAGAAGGCGGCGACAAAGAAGGCGGCGACAAAGAAGGCGGCGACAAAGAAGGCGGCGACAAAGAAGGCGGCGACGAAGAAGGCGGTCGCCACGAAGTCCGCCACCAAGAAGGCGGGGGCCAAGCCGGCCACCGCCACCACGAGCGCGGCGAAGAAGTCCGCGACGAAGAAATCCGCGACCAAGAAGTCCGCCGCCACCACGTCCACCGCGAAGAAGTCGGGCGCCAGGGCGACGAAGGGCGCCCCGAGCAGACCAGCGGGCACGTCATGACCGCGGACGAGGCCGAGACCGGGCCCCCGGGCGTGGTGCCACCTCCGGCAACCGGAGATCCTTCGGTCGACGGCGCCCTCCAGCGGCTGCATGGGAGCGCTGAGGCCGGCGATCTCGACGAGCAGGCCCAGGCCGGCGAGGCCGCACACCGGGCCCTCCAGGACCGACTGGCCGACCTCGGCGGTGGCTGACTACGACGACGGACCTCCGCGGAGACGCCGGCCTCGCCCGCCTGGACGCCGAGCTGGTCCGCCGCGGCCTGGCCCGCAGCCGAGGCCAGGCGCGTGACCTCGTCCGGAACGGTGACGTCTTCGTCGACGGCGCTGCCGTGACCAAACCGAGCACCGCCGTGAGCCCGGCCAGTGGGATCGCCCTGGCGCAGAATCCGGACGGTTGGGTGAGCCGGGGCGCATACAAGCTGCTCGGCGGTCTCCGCGGGTTCGGTCCTCGAGGGCTCGAGGTGACTGGCAAGCGGTGTCTGGACGTCGGGGCCAGTACTGGCGGGTTCACCCAGGTGCTGCTCGACGCGGGGGCCGCGCACGTCACCGCGCTGGACGTCGGTCACGGCCAGCTCGCCCCGGGGGTCGCGCAGGACCCCCGGGTCGAAGAGGTATCGGGAACGAGCATCCGCGACGTCCGACCGGGTGACCTCGGCGAGCCGTTCGACGTCGTGGTCGCCGACCTCAGCTTCATCTCGCTCGGGCTGGTCGTCGGCGTCCTGGCGAGCCTGATGACCTCCACCGCGGACGCCGTCCTGCTGGTCAAGCCGCAGTTCGAGGTCGGCCGCGAGCGCCTGGCCCGAACCGGCGTCGTCACCTCGCCCGCCGAGCATGCGCGGGTGCTCGGCGACGTGCTCGAAGCGGCGGAGGCGGCCGGTCTGCGCCTTCGCGGACTCGAACCAAGCCCCATCCGGGGCGCGACCGGGAACCGGGAGTACCTACTCTGGGTCACGACCGGTTCCGGCGAGCCGCTCGACAAGAGCGCCATCGCCAACGCTGTCGGTCGAGCCGCGAAGGGAGCACCGTGACCCGCAGGATCCTGCTCGTGGCGCACCCCAACCGTCCTGGCGTCGTCGACATCGCCCGGAGCGTGGTCAAGCAGCTGCGCGCCGCCGACGTCGAGGTGGCGCTGCCACCGGAGGAGGCCCACGCCTTCGAGGGCATCGATATCGGGCCGGTGGTCGCGGCCGACCCGGACCGGCCGACGACGGGAGCCGAGCTGGTCGTCGTCCTGGGAGGTGACGGGACGATCCTGCGCGGCGCCGAGCACTCCCGCGGGACGCAGGTACCCCTGCTCGGCGTCAACCTGGGACACGTGGGCTTCCTCGCGGAGGCCGAGCGGGAGGAGATCCCGGCGACCGTCGACCACATCGTCCACCGCGCCTACGAGGTCGAGGAGCGGATGACCCTGGCCGTGACGGTCTGGCAGGAGGATGAGGAGCCGTACCCGTGCTGGGCGCTCAACGAGGTGAGCGTCGAGAAGGCCGCCCGCGAGCGGATGCTCGAGGTGGCGGTCGAGGTGGACGGGAGACCGCTGTCGGCGTTCGGGTGCGACGGCGTCATCGTCGCCACCCCGACGGGGTCGACCGCATACGCGTTCTCCCTCGGCGGGCCGGTGATCTGGCCCGACGTCGAGGCGATCCTCATGGTCCCCAACGCGGCGCACGCGCTCTTCTCACGGCCGATCGTCGTGGGGCCGAACTCCCGGCTGGCGGTCGAGGTCATCCCGCAGGCCGAGGGCCACGGCATCATGTGGTGCGACGGCCGTCGGCAGCTCGAGCTGCGCCCGGGATCGCGGATCGAGGTGGGCCGCAGCGACGTGCCGGTGCGGCTCGCCCGGCTCAGCGCCTCGCCGTTCACGGACCGGCTGGTGGCCAAGTTCGATCTCAGCATCGCCGGATGGCGCGGGAACGGCCGCTCGCGCTGACGCCCGCCCAGTTGTCCCCGAGAAGTATCGGAGGGGAGCGGAGAACTCGTGGGGTGACCTTAGGGTGATGGCGTGTTCGAGGAGGTGCGGATCCAGGGGGTCGGCGTCATCGACGACGCCGTCCTCAGGCTGAGTCCCGGCCTCAACGTCGTCACGGGGGAGACCGGCGCCGGCAAGACCATGGTCGTCTCCGGTCTGGGGCTGCTGACTGGTATGCGAGCCGACGCCGGGCTGGTCCGCGCCGGACGGCGGGCCGCCGTCGTCGAAGGGGTGGTCAGCGTTCCCGTGGGCCATCCGGCGCTCGAGCGCGCCGAGGAAGCCGGCGCGGACGTCGCCGACGGCCTGCTCCTGGCGCGCACCGTCGGCGCCGACGGACGCTCGCGAGCCCACGTCGGCGGCCGAAGCACCCCCGTGGCGGTCCTCACGGAGATCGGGGAGACCCTCGTCGCCGTCCACGGGCAGGCCGACCAGTGGCGACTGCGGCAAGGTGACCAGCACCGCGAGGTGCTCGACGGGTTCGGCGGCGAACCGGTTGCGGAGGCGCTGCACGCTTACCGGGAGACCTTCGACGCCCTCTCGCACGCGAGCGGCGAGCGCGACCGGCTTCGGCAGCTGGCGCACGAGCGGGCCCGCGAGATCGACCTCCTCCAGGCGGGACTCGACCGCATCGAGGCCCTCGACCCAGAACCGGGTGAGGACGTCGCCCTGCGAGCGGAGGACGAGCGGCTGTCGCACGCTGACAGCCTTCGGCTGGCGGCGGCGCGCGCCCACGCATACCTCGTCGGTGAGGAGGGGTATGCGACGGACGCTCCAGTCCCGGTTGTCGACGCTCTCTCTGGCGCCCGGTCCGCGCTCGCACCGGTGAGCGACCACGACGCCGCTCTCCGCGAGCTCGAGGGCCGGGTCGCCGAGCTGGCCTACCTCGCTGCCGACCTGGCCGCAGACCTCGCGTCGTACCTCGCCGACGTTGACGTCGACCCCGCGCGGCTGGCCGAGGTGCAACAGCGCCGGGCCGACTTGGCGGGTCTGACTCGACGCTATGGCGACACCATCGACGACGTCCTGGCGTGGGGCAAGGAGGCGGCCGCGACGCTGACGGAGCTGATGGGTGCCGACGACCGGGTGCAGCAGCTGGACGCTGAGACCGCCCGGCTGCGAGCGGAGCTGGCCGGTCGGGCGGCCACCCTGACGGCGGCGCGCCACGCCGCGGCGGTCGAGTTCGGCCGACGAGTCACCGAGGAGCTGGCCCATCTGGCGATGGGTCGCGCCGAGATCTCGGTGTCGGTCTCGTCGCGGGACGACCCGGACGGGCTGCCGGTCGGGAAGCGGACCGTCCGCTGGACTCGGTCGGGAGTCGACGACGTCGACATCCTGCTCGCCTCGGGCCCCGGCAACCCGGCCCGCACGGTGGCCAAGGCCGCGTCGGGCGGGGAGCTGTCGCGGGTCATGCTCGCGATCGAAGTGGTCGGGCGTACCGCCGCGGTGCCCACCTTCGTGTTCGACGAGATCGACGCCGGCGTCGGCGGGCGCGCCGCCGTGGACGTCGGCGCCCGGCTGGCCAGGCTGGCTGGGCACGCCCAGGTCGTCGTCGTGACGCACCTGGCGCAGGTCGCGGCGTTCGCCGACCGGCACCTCGTCGTCCGTAAGAGCGACGACGGCGTCGTGACGTCGAGCCAGGTGGCGGTGCTCCAGGGCGACGAACGGCTGCAGGAGCTCTCCCGGATGATGGGTGGCGACGCCACCTCGGCAGCGGGGCTGGAGCACGCGCGTGAGCTACGGGACCAGGCGGCGGCTCTGCGCTCCCCATCCGGTCGGAGGCGCTGAGCGCCAGTCTGGGAGCGCCGCCGGGGCGCGGGCCCACACCCGCGCGCGTGGCACCATGGACGGCGATGTCGTTCAGCCGAGTGCGACCACTGGTGGTCTCCTCGCGGCCTTCGGCCCCGGCGGGGCTCGTCGCCGCCGCCTGGGGCCTGCTCCTGGCGGTCGTAACGGTGGTCCGCTGGCCGGTGCTGTCCTGGTCGGCAGGGGCGACGTGTCTGGGCACGGTGTACCAGGCGGTCAACGCCGTGCCCACGGTCCTCTTCGACATCGCGGCCGGTTGCGCCATCGCGTCGGTCGCCGTGCCGATGCTGGTCGGGGCGCTGGGTCACGGTCGGCCGCGCGACGTCTCGCGGCTGGAGTCCGCAGTCCTCACCTGGACCGTGCTGATCCTCGGACTGTGCTCGCTCGGCGTCGCCGTCGCCGCGCGGCCGGTCGCGAGCGCACTGGTCGGGGACAGCGGGTGCACCGGTGCCGCCGAGGCGGCGGCCGACATGCTGCGGTGGTTCGCACCCCAGCCGCTCCTGCTCGGTGTCGGGATCGTGCTCGGTGGCATCCTCCGCGCGCACGGGCGCCCGCTCGCCGCGGCGGCCGGACCGGCGCTCGCGGCCATCGTCACCGTCGGCAGCCTGGTGACGTTCCGCATCCTCGCGTCGGCCGGGGAGACCACGGGCGTGTCCCGGTCCCACCTCGCCGTGCTCGCCGGCGGGACGACGCTGGCCGCGCTGGTCCTCGCCGTCGTCCCCGCGGTGGTGGGCTGGCGGGACGGGGTCGCGATCCGTCCGGTCTTCCGGATCCCCAGGATCGTGGCCGGTGAGACCCGCGGCGTCGCGCAGGCGTGCGTCCTCGCCGTGCTGGCGCAGCTGTTCGCCGCGGTGGCGGCCGTGGTCGTGACATCGCGGTCGGGCGTGGGGGTGCTGCCGGTACACGCCTACGGCCAGGGCACTCTGCTCCTCGCGTACGCGGCCCTGCTGTGGCCGCTGGTGGCCGGCGTCGGGGCGCGGTTGGCCGGCGTCCCGATGGCACCCGTCGGCCCCGTCGAACTCGACCAGACCGTCGTGCTGACGCGCTCGGCGCGGCACCGGAAGCCGCCAACGGTCGGCACGCTGGCCGGGCAGGCGCGCGCCGCCGTCGCGCTCGGTGCCGTCGGCTGCTCGGCCCTGGCGGCAGCCGCCGGCCCCGTAGGCGGGTTCTTCAGCGGCCTGGACCGGGCCAGGGAGACCGCGCGGGGACGCGCCGCCCTGGAGGCGCTCACCCCCGGTCTCTGGTCCGCGGCGCCGACCCTCATCCTTCTGGGCTTGGCGGCCGTGCTCTCGGCCGCGCTCTACGTGCGGGGTCGGCCGTTCGTGGCCGGGGGAGCCATCGCCGCGGCATGGCTCATCGCCGGCGGCATTCCCCTGGTCGCGGTCATGCCCGGCGCCGCGCCGGTCTGGACCCTCGTCGCCCTGGGCGCCGCTGCCGTCGTCGGGATGACCGTCGCAACCCTCGACCTGCTCGCCGCCACGTCGCGGGCGTGGGGACCGGGAGCGCTCGCCGGCCTGGGCCGAACCGTGCTCGTCGGCGTGTTCGGGGCGGCGGCCGGAGCCGCTGCCGGCGTGCTGGTCGACCGGTGGTGGAACGTGTCGGGGGCCTGGGCCAACGCCGGCGTCGCCGTGGTCCTGGCCGCCCTCGGTGCACTGGTCACCGTGGCCGCGTTCGCCGCTTTCGACCGGGACGTCGTCCGACGGCTCTGGCGGCCTGGGCCGCGGGGCGGCGACCAGCTGGATGCGTAGCCACGCCGTCGGAGGCGCCTCGCCGGGCGCTCACCGACGCGTGACATAGACTGCAATCCCGTGGTGGAGCAGACCAAGCACATCTTCGTGACCGGAGGCGTCGCCTCCTCGCTCGGCAAGGGCCTCACTGCCAGCAGCTTGGGGCATCTGCTTCGAGCGCGCGGTGTACGGGTCACGATGCAGAAGCTGGACCCCTACCTCAACGTCGACCCCGGGACGATGAACCCGTTCCAGCACGGCGAGGTTTTCGTCACCGACGACGGCGCCGAGACGGACCTCGACATCGGACACTACGAGCGGTTCCTCGACGTCAACCTGCAAGGCAGCGCCAACGTCACCACCGGCCAGATCTACAACCGGGTCATCGCCAAGGAGCGCCGCGGCGAGTACCTCGGCGACACCGTCCAGGTCATCCCGCACATCACCAACGAGATCAAGGCGCGGATGCGGGCCACCGCCACCGGAGACAAGGACGCCCCAGACGTCATCATCACCGAGATCGGCGGCACGGTCGGCGACATCGAGTCGCTGCCGTTCCTCGAAGCCGCCCGGCAGGTGCGCCACGACGTCGGCCGCGACAACGTCTTCTTCCTCCACGTCTCGCTCGTGCCGTACCTGGCGCCGAGCGGCGAGCTCAAGACCAAGCCGACCCAGCACTCGGTGGCCGCGCTGCGGCAGGTCGGTATCCAGCCCGACGGTCTGGTGCTCCGGGCGGACCGTGAGATCCCCGACGGGATCAAGCGGAAGATCTCGCTGATGTGCGACGTCGAGACGGCGGCGTGCGCGGCGGCGGTCGACGCACCGTCCATCTACGACATTCCCAAGGTCCTGCACCGGGAGGGCCTGGACGCCTATGTGATCCGGCGCTTGGGACTGCCGTTCCACGACGTGGACTGGCGGGAGTGGGACCGGATGCTTCTGCGGGTCCACGACCCGGAGCACGTCGTCGAGATCGCTTTGGTGGGCAAGTACATCGACCTGCCCGACGCATACCTTTCGGTCACGGAGGCGCTGCGGGCGGGCGGGTTCCAGCACAACGCCAAGGTGCTCATCCGCTGGGTGGCCAGCGACGAGTGCCAGACGGAGTCCGGCGCCCAAAGGGCCCTCGGCGGAGTCGATGCGGTGCTGATCCCGGGCGGGTTCGGGGTGCGCGGGATCGAGGGCAAGGTCGGGGCGATCCGGTGGGCCCGGGAGCGCCAGGTGCCGACCCTGGGCATCTGCCTCGGCCTGCAGTGCATGGTGATCGAGTTTGCGCGCAACGTCGCCGGGATCGAGGGCGCCTCCTCGTCGGAGTTCGACCCGCAGACCCCGGCCCCGGTCATCGCGACGATGGAGGAGCAGAAGGCCTTCGTCGACGGCGCCGGCGACCTGGGCGGCACCATGCGCCTGGGCCTCTACCCCGCGCGGCTCGCCGAGGGCAGCATCGTGGCCAAGACCTACGGCGTCACGGACGTCGAGGAGCGACACCGGCACCGTTACGAGGTCAACAACGGGTACCGGGCGCAGCTCGAGGAGTCCGGCCTGCTGTTCAGCGGGTTGTCGCCGGACCGCGAGCTCATCGAGTTCATCGAGCTGCCCGTAGATGTGCATCCGTACTTCGTTGCCACGCAAGCGCATCCGGAATTCCTCTCCCGACCGCACCGCGCCCACCCGCTGTTCGCAGGACTGGTCGAGGCGGCCCTGGACCGGCAGCGCGGCGAGCGCCTCGTCGAAGTGACTCGCGATGCCTATTCGGAGGGCTACGTGTCCCCGCAGCCGGTCTCGGCTCACTCGGGCTGACCCGTGGACCTGCCCCTCGGGACTCTCGCCGACCTGCGCGACGAGGAGGTCGAACCGACCGTGGTCTCGTCCGAGACGCTGTTCGAGGGCAAGATCTTCGACCTGCGCCGCGACACCGTGGACCTCGGTGACCACGGCCGCGTGACGCGGGAGTACCTCCACCACACCGGGGCGGTCATCGTCGTGGCCCTCCGCGAGATCGACGGTGTCGACCATCTGGTGATGATTCGGCAGTACCGGCACCCCGTTCGCCGCAGCGAGTGGGAGCTGCCCGCCGGGGTGCGCGACGTCAGCGACGAGCCGCCCATGGTCACCGCCGCCCGAGAGCTGGCGGAGGAGGTGGAGCTGCGGGCCGAGCGGTGGGACCTGCTCGTCGACCTCTTCGCGTCGCCGGGGAGCACGTCCGAGGTGATGCGGATCTTCCTGGCGCGTGACGTCTCGGAGGTCACCGACGGCGCCTTCGAGCGGAGCGGCGAGGAGGCGGGGATCACCGGCATGTGGGTGCCGCTCGACGACGCCTACGCCGCGGTCCTCGGCGGCCGTATCCACAACCCGGGCGCCGTGGTCGGCGTCCTGGCCGCCTGGGGATCCCGGCAGCAGGGCTGGTCCTCCCTGCGGCCGGCCGACGCGCCCTGGCCGTGGTACCCCCTGACCGCATGACCGACGAGGGTGGCGTCCGCGTCAGCGTGTGCCTCGCCGCCCACGACGGAGCGAAGTTCATCGGCGAACAGGTCCGGTCCATCCTCGACCAGCTGGGCCCGTCGGACGAGCTCGTGGTCGTGGACGACGCGAGTACCGACGGGACGGTCTCCGTGCTTGAGTCGTTGAGTGAACCGCGAATCCGGTTGCATCGCAACGAGTCCAATCTCGGGTACGTAAGGACGTTTGAACGGGCGCTGGGTCTGGCGCGAGGCGCATACCTGCTACTGTCCGACCAGGACGACGTCTGGATCCTGGGCCGGCTGGAGGCGATGATCGCGGCCCTCGACCGAGACGGGGTGGTCGCCACCAGCGTGGCGGTGCTCGGAGCGCCTCCGGGACCGCCGCGGTGGCCTCTGCGGGACGAGGACTCGCACCGGTATGCGACGAACGTCGCCGCCGTGCTGGTCGGCGTGCGCTGGTATTTCGGCTGCGCGATGGGGCTGCGACGCGAACTGCTTCCGGTCGTGCTCCCGTTCCCGCCGTGGCTGACCGAGTCGCACGACCTGTGGATTGGGTTGGTCGGCAACGTCCGGCACGAGATGCGACACCTTGAGGCGCCGTCGGTGGAGCGTCGGCTGCATGGGTCCAACCAGACTCCGCTGCGGTGGCGGTCGCTCCCGACGATTCTCCGGGCGCGGGTCATGCTGCTTCGATGCCTGGTGGAGGCCCGCCGCCGGTCGGTTGGGCGTAGCCGCGGCAGGGACTAGGTCGTCGGGATCTTGACCCAGATCTCGTAGCTTCCGCTGCCGTAGCTGTTGTCGAAGGGCAGCTTCCCGAGCATTCGGTACTGGCCGTCGGTGCGCAGCTGCGCCTGGAGCACACGATCGAGCTCTTGGGTGACGGTGAAGCTGAGCACGACGAGGTCGAAGTGGCCATCACGAACGGCGGCCTGGTATCCGGGCTCCCCAGTCAGCCGGTTGCCTTTTGGGTCGGTGTAGTCGATGGAGTAGGTCGAGGTCCACTGCTCGGGCGTCGTCTCGGCGCGGAGGTAGTACTGCGGCACCGAGTCCGCCTCGACGAGGTACTGACGGTCGGGCGCGAGCTGCGGCCGGATGGCGGTGACGAGCGGTGAGCTGTCCGCCCACCCCTGGTAGAGGTGCTGGGACTGCGTGATGCCGAAGGTCAGCAACGTGACCCAACAGGCGATGGCCACCTGAGGGAACCGGAAGTGCTGTCCCACCAGGGTGCTGAGGCCGACCCCGGCCATTGAGGCCGCGAACAGCAAGCCGAAGCCGACGTGTTTGTGCAGGGATACGGTCATGTGCAGGTACATCTGGTAGGCGGGAGCCAGCAAGGCCGTACCGCAGAGCAGCCCACCGAGGGCGAGTCGCCACCATTGCGGACGGGCGTCGCGTCGTCGCCAGCCGAACCACGCAGCGCCAAGGATCGCCAGGGCGACGATGCCGCCGCCCCACTGCAGACAGCTCACCAGCAGGTCCACCGGGTTCGCGTCGCCGTGCTCCCGAGCGGTCGTCGTGGAGCTGAGGCCTCGCAGGTACGACGGCCCGCCGAGCGCCAGCCCCCCAGCGAGCAGGACGGCGGAAACGCCGCAGAGGAGCACAGCCCGCCGCAGCGCAGCACCCCAACGGCCGCGCTCGTAGGCGGACAACGCGGCCAAGCCCGCCACGGTGGGCAAATACATGAGGGTCGCATACTTGACCGCCACCCCGAGGGCGACAGCAACGGCGGCTGCGAGGATCAGCCCGATGCCGACATTGGCGCTGGAACATCGGCTGCTCCGGACCGCCAACCAGGCGGCCAGGGCCAGCATGAACAGGGCGGCGGCGTCGTAGGTGGCGAGGTGTCCGAGGAACAAAGTCGACTGCGTCGTGCTGAACAGCGCCGCGGCGCCGACTCCGGCCATCTCGTCGAAGAGCAGCCGCGACAGCGCGTAGACCAGGATCGTCGCACCGAGCATGGAGGCGAGGCTAAGTGCCCGTGCGCCCGATAGGCCGAACGCCGAGTCCAGCGCAGCGGCCGCGGGTGGGTAGAGAAGGGGGGAGCCGGAGAAGTAGTCCGTGAACTCGGGCCGGAGCGGACCCCCCTTGGCTATGGCGTCGAGCTGCAGGTGACCCGCGTACAGGTAGAGCGCCTCGTCGTCGAAGGCGGTGTTCTGCAGCCGTAGCGTGAGCAGAGTCTGCACGGCCAGTATCCCGGCCAGAACGGCACGACCCACCCAGGCCGGGCGCTGGACGCGTGAGCGCCTCCTGAGCGACGCCCGCGACGGCTGGCGCGTTCGGGAGGTCGGGGTGGTCGAGACCGCCATCTAGGGCTTCCTCACGTCGAAGCCGAAGACGTCGTTCTGTGCACTGGCTCGGAACTGGGCGAGGGCGCCCGGGTCGCTGTCGACCCGCCAGTCGGCTCTACGGAGGTAGTTGAACCAGTTGAACCCGACGACGTCCGACGAGGCGGCCACGCCGGCAAAGAGATCGGCGATGTCCTTGGCCTTGCGCGAGCCGCTTTCCACGCCGGTCTCCAGGATGAGCAGGGGCTTCTGGGAGAACGTGCGGACTTCGGTCCGAGTCGGACCGAACAGCGTCGCGAAGGTGCGCTCGCCGCCCGTCTCGTAGTACCCCACGACGCCGATCCAGTCGACGTAGGAGTCGCCGGGGTAGAACGGCTTCAGCGGCACCTCAGGCAACGAGTTGACGACATTGGGGCTCCACACCCAGATGACGTTCGTCGCTCCCACATCCAGGAAGATGTCGTGAACCCGCTGCCACGCCCGTGTGAAGTCGGCCGGCGAGGCGTTCCGGGTGCCCCACGGGTACCAGAAGCCGTTCATCTCGTGCGCCAGGCTGATCGCGACCGGCAGGTTCAGCGCTCGGACGTCCGAGGCGACCTTTCGCACGTAGGCGTCGGTCGCACCGTCGGCGATCGCCGCCAACGACGGCGAGTACGGCTCCCACGACATCACGGGCAACGCCCCGATGTCCCAGGCGTTCCGCACCCCCTGACCGTTGAAGCCGTCGCCCCAGCCGGCGAAGTACAAGAGCATGTTCGGTTGTTTGCCCACTTTCGCCGTGAACGCCTCGACCGGGCCCATCGACGTCGGAGCACCGTCCATCCCGGCGCCGAAGTACTTCCGCGACGGCGTGAGCAAGGGTCGGACGTCGTACGGAAGCGCCGGTGCCGCGGACGGCTTCGTCGAGGGCGCGAGGGCAGGCGCCTGGGCGGTTCCCGCGGCGGCGGGGGCGGTCTGTGGCGCCGGCTGTGCAGTGCATCCGACCAGGCCGACGAGAAGGCCCAGGAGCGAGGCCGACAGCAGGGCGGCCGAGGGGCGCGAGCGCCCCACCGTGACCGCCGCGGACCGCGACGTCGTTGTCACCGGACTCCGGCGCTGTCCGGCTGGACCAGGATGCGCCCGACGGTCAGGGCGTAGAACAGCCCGGAGGCCAGGACCAGGGCGAAGTCCCATGGCACCATGGTCGACATCCGCCACAGTGCCGCACCGACCCAGACCAGAGCGGTCGCGCTCCCCCAGGCGACGACACCGACCCAGAAGCGGCGGTTCCGGTTCGAGTCCCTGGCGCCTGAGGAGCCGGTCGCTCGCCACTCCAAGGGGCGGCCACGCAGGCAGTCCCAGATGGCGAACAGGTGCGCCCAGCCGTACATCATCTGGATGGACCAGGCCTCGAGCCGGAACGGCGCGCGGTGCCAGAGCGGGAGGACCACCGCGGCGTAGACGATGCTCGGCAGGACCAGGGTCATGTTCTCCAGCCGCAGGCTCCACGGAACCAGCAGCAGCAGGAGGACGGGGATCAGCGGGCCTAACACGGTGAAGAGCGCCGTGTGCACGTAGTAGAAGAACCCCGACACGTAGCACAGCCGCGTTCCCACGCCGAGCTTGGTTCGCCAGAACGCCGTGGTGGTCAACATGGTCAAGGAGCCGGAGCACCATCGGTACTGCTGCGAGAGAAAGGCGTCGACGGAGTCCGGGCAGATGCCCGTGGCCAGCACCAGGGGCACGTACCGAAGGGTCCAGCCACGACGGCGAAGGTCGAACCCCGTGTGCACATCCTCGGAGTGCTCGATCAGTGTTATCCCGCCGTTCTCCTCGAGCGCCGCTCGCCGGTAGATCGCGCAGGTCCCCACGCAGATCGCGCCACCCCGGGCCTGGCGAGACATCTGAATGGTGCGGTAGAAGAACTCCTGCACCGCGCCGGCGCCCCGCTCGACCCAATTCTGGTAGTCGGTCACCCGAAAGAACTGCGGCGACTGGACGATCCCGACCCGCTCATCGCCGTCCAGGTAGGGAAGCAGCTCGTCCAGCAGGTCACGGCGCGGCGCGAAGTCGGCGTCGAGGATAAGAATGTACGGCGCGGAGGCCAGCTGGAAGCCGAAACGGAGGTTCCCGGACTTCTTGAACCAGCCCCGGTTCGGGCGGCTGTGGTACCGGAAACCGTGCTCCCGAGCCAGAGCGGCGACATCGGGGTCGCCGGCGTCGTCCAGGACGTAGGGCGTCACCCGTCCGCCGTAGGTGCCCACGAGGTGAGACACGTGCGTCCAGGTGTTCGCGAGCACGGTCAGGGGCTCTCCGCATACCGGCAGGAAGACGTCGACATCGGGATACACCGCCGGGTGCCACGACCTGACGGCCAGTCGATGAGCCCGGAGGTCGAAATCGGTGCTGACACTGTTCACGGTCTGGGAGACGAGGAAATAGACGACCGTGAACAGGAGCAGCGGAAGGAACAGCCAGATCAGCTGGGTCGACATCACCAGCATGAACTGCGACGCGGACAAGCACACGAAACCCATGACCGACAAAGGCACAAGCAGCCACAAACGACGCCGCACGTAGGAGTACTTGTCGTGGTCGTCCGGTGGGGCGGGCAGGTCGGACGCGACGGACAGCTCGGCGTCGACGACGCGGTCGCGGCGACGAACCGCTTCCGGATGACGGTGAGCGCCGGGACGACGGCGAGGGCGTGAGGCGGGGCGGGGGCGAGTGGGCAGCAGCTGGACAACTGACGCCAAGGTGGATTCCCTGATCTCCCCAAGGGAACGTGACCCGGGTCCCGCACCCGGATTGTCGTGGTGATCCTGCCTCGACTTCGGGCAGGGGACGAATGCTACCCCGTGCCACCTTTCGTGCCGTCGTCCTCCGGCGCGCATGATGGGGCGTGCTCCCGCGACAGGCCCCAGCGAGGCGCCGGTTCGTGCTGACGGTGATCGGGCTCGTCGCGGCCGTGGTCCTGGTCGCGGTCACGGCGGGGATCACCAACGTCGTGCGCGGGGGTCTGACCACCGTCGACCAGGACGTAGCCGGTCCGGTCCTGCTGGTCCCGGGATACGGCGGCTCGGTGGTATCCCTTCAAGGCCTGGCCGGCCGTCTGCGCAACGCCGGCCGGGACGTCACCGTCGTCGACCTTCCGGACCGTGGCCAGGGTGATCTCGGAGCGCAAGCTGACGTGCTGGGCTCCGCTGTCGACGCCGTCCTGGCTCGCACCGGCGCGGAAGCCGTCGACGTCGTCGGATACTCCGCCGGTGGGGTGGTGGCGCGACTATGGGCCACCGAGCACGCCGGAGCCGGTCAGGTCCGGCGCCTCGTGATGCTCGGGTCGCCGCTGCACGGGACCGACGTCGCCCGCCTCGGGACACTGGTGTCGGGAACCTGCCCGCTGGCTTGCCAGCAGCTCGCGCCGGACAGCGCCGTCCTCTCACGGCTGGACGCCGAGCCGCTGCCTGCGGGGGCGCTCGCCCTGTCGCTGTGGACCGCGAGCGACGAGGTCGTCCAGCCGCCGACCTCGTCGGTCGAGGAGGACGCACCCAGCCCGTCGGTCCAGAGCATCTGCCCGTCGAGCACGGTGAACCACGGCGGGCTACCGACCGACCGAGTCGCCCAGAGCATCGTGCTGGAGGCATTGGGAACCGGTGCGATTCCCGCCTTCGGACTCGACGACTGCGCGCGGCTCAGCTCGTGACGTCGCGGGTGGTGAAGTTGGCCCAGGCGGCCAGCAGGAGGACGCTGACGTAGACCGCCTGCAGGGCGATGCCCCGGGTCACGTTGCTCCAGAGGATCGGGTCGCGGTAGAGGTCGACGAAGGACAGCCAGTACCGGGTCGGCAGGTAGGGCTGCAACGGTCGTGCGGCATCGACGGTCAGCAGCAGCGACGAGCCGATGAGGAACGCCAGCGCGCCGAGCGTGGCCGACAGCGGTGAGTCGGTCGTCGTCGAGAGGAAGAGGGCCATCGCCGCGACGCCCAGCATGGAGAACGTCACGAGCAGGATGGCCGCGGCGGTCCGCCAGGTCACCTGCTCCGGCGTCAGCAGCGACCCCGAGATGCTCACCATGGCCTGGGACAGCGGCGCATCACCGAGCAGGAAGTGTCCGACGACGAATCCGACGGCCGTCACCGTAACGACGCCGAGGAGGACGAAGGCCACGACCGAGATGAGCTTGGCGACGAGCAGCCGGGTCCGGCCGACCGGACGCACGAGGAGGTACCGCAGGGTGCCGGCCTGCGCCTCGCCCGCCACGGCGTCGCCGGCGACGACGGCCACCGCGATGGGCAGGAACAGCGGAAGGACGATGGCCAGGGCCGCGATGGCGAACAGGGAGCCGTTGGCGAGGACGGCGGAGAGGAAGGCCGGCCCCTGACCGGGCCGGGGGGCGATCCGCGTCCACGCGAGGAGGACGCAGACCAGCGTAGGGAGCAGGTTGAGCAGCCCGATCGCCACCCAGGTCCGGCGGCGCCCGAACAGCTTGACCAGCTCGACCCGGATCACCGCGCGACCTCCCCCGGCCGGCGCGCCGAGGTCCGCTCCTCGATGACCTGCTCGAGCGAGCGTCGCTCCGGCCCGAGCTCTGACACCGGAACGCCCTCGGCCACGAGCCGGGCGTTCACGGCGGCCGGATCGGCGCCACGCACCAGCAGCCGTTGTCCGTTCATATGATCGACGGCGGGCCCCAGGACCTGCGCCGCGCGAGCGGCATCCGGGGTTACGACCACCGTCCGCCCCGTGGGTGCCCGCAGCGTCGCGAGCGACTCCTGCAGTACGAGCCGGCCGCGGTCGAGCAGCCCGATCTTGGTGCAGAGCTGGTCGACCTCAGCGAGCAAATGGCTGGAGAGGAACACCGTCGTCCCGGCCGCGTGCAGCTCTTGGAGCAGCGTCCGGACCTCGCGGATACCTTGCGGGTCCAGCCCGTTGGTCGGCTCGTCGAGGACGAGGAGCTCCGGCTGGCGGAGCAGCGCCGCCGCGAGGCCCAGCCGCTGACGCATACCGAGCGAGTACGCGCGCACCGGGCGGCGGCCGACATCACCCAGCCCGACGACGTCCAGCGCACGGCGGGCCCGCTCGGCTCGGTCGCGACGGCCGCCGCCCAACGGGCCGCCGGGACCGCCGATCGCATCGATCAGGGTGAGGTTGGCGTGCCCGGACAGATGCCCGTATGCGGCGGGGCCCTCCACGAGCGCGCCCACCTTGGGCAGCACCTGGCGGCCCGACCTGGGCATCGGCCGGCCCAGCAGCTCCATCCGGCCTCGGGTCGGGAGGACCAGCCCCAGGAGGCACCGGACGGTGGTCGTCTTGCCCGACCCGTTGGCGCCGAGGAAGCCGTAGATGTCGCCGGCCGACACCTCGAGCCCGACGTCGTCGACCGCCGTGACCGAGCCGAACCGCTTGGTCAGGCCTTCGGTGCGGATCATCATGACGGCGCCTCACCCAGTTCGGTCGCCGCGCGAGCGAGGCCGTCGGCGGTCACCGTCCCGGCCACGAGCCAGGCGAAGCCGCCGCGCGACGTGGTGAGCAGCAGGCCGACCGGGCCGACGCCGCCGACGACTCCCTCAGGGGTCTCGCGGACGCCGACCCCGAGCCGCAGCTGCTCGCGCAGCGAGCCCGCGAGCCGGTCCGGTAGCGCGCCGACGGCGAGCTGGGTGACGCCACGGCCGTACTCGCCGATCGTCGTCCCCCCGGCTGCCGGACGTGACCGGGTGAAGCCCAGCAGCGTGTCGGGCGGGAGCGGGCCGCCGGACCGGGCGACGTCGCGCACGAGGTCGGAACGCGGAGCGGGGCGGACGCGGACGCCGGGTGGGACTACAAAAGCCAGATCGGCTGCGGTAGGCGCCGCGTCGGTGAAGTCGAGGAAGGTGCTCGCCATGGCCGCGACGTCGCCGGCGCGGCCGAACACCTCGACGAGCACGGGGATCCCGGAGGCCGCGTCGGCCCAGACGTCCACCCGGCCGACGCTGCTCAGCGGGTCGCTCGGCCGCAACGACAGCCCCTCGGCGGCCCGGCCGGCCACCCGGCGGGCCGGCAGCGCGCTCACCTCGTCGAGCCGGGCGTCCGAGAGCATCCGGGCGGCCAGCTGCGGTGGCAGCGTGTCGGTGTCTCGGGGCAGCCGGATGGTGCCGTTCGGCTCGGGGCCGCTCGTCGTCACCCGCTTGTCCTCGTAGTCCCACACCAGTGCGCCGGCCGTCGTTGTCCGCGTGCTGCGCTCGCCGGCCGGGGTGATGGTGTCTGCGCGCCAGTCCGTCGCCGACTGCCACCAGACGCGGACCTGGGTTCGGCCACTGAGCAGCGCGCTGACGTCGTCCAGCTGGTCCGTCGTCGGCAGGGCCAGCGAGCCGATGCTCTCGGCGTAGCCCGCGTACGGCCTCGCGGCGGACGCGTGGATCCGGGCCAGCAGCGCGGCGGCCGAGGCGTCGGAAGCCCCCACCGGCGCATACCGGACGGCGAAGGGCAGGGCGACGAGGACAGCGACGACTGCGGCGCACACCCCCCACCGCCACCCCGCTCTCATCGGGTCACGGTACGACGCCTCGGTATGCGTCCTCATAGGATGGCCCGGCTGTCCGACCGCCCAACCTGTCGAAGGACCTTCCGTGCTCCGCACCAACGAGGCCGGCTCGCTTCGAACCGACCAGACCGGCCAGAGCGTCACCCTTGCGGGATGGGTCGCCCGGCGGCGCGATCACGGCGGCGTGGCATTCCTCGACCTGCGCGACGCGTCGGGTGTCGTCCAGGTCGTCGCCCGCGACGAGGTCCTGGACGAGGGCGGCGCCCACGACATCCGCAACGAGTACTGCGTGCGGGTGACCGGCGAGATCCGCCGGCGGCCTGAGGGAAACGAGAACCCCGACCTGCCCACCGGTGAGGTCGAGGTCGTCGCGTCGGCGATCGACGTGCTGAACCCCAGTGCGCCGCTGCCGTTCCAGATCGACGGGCACGTCAACGTGGGAGAGGAGGCGCGGCTCAAGTACCGCTACCTCGACCTACGCCGGCCGGCGCCGGGCGCCGCAATCCGGTTGCGCAGCAAGGTGAACGCGGCGGCGCGGGCCGTGTTGGACGGGCACGACTTCGTCGAGATCGAGACCCCGACGATGACCCGGTCGACGCCAGAGGGGGCTCGCGACTTCATCGTGCCGGCCCGGCTGGCGCCCGGGTCCTGGTATGCGTTGCCGCAGAGCCCCCAGCTGTTCAAACAGCTCCT
>DATLQE010000135.1:0-2908 GCA_035535335.1 Lapillicoccus sp.
CTGGTACGCGACCAATACCGCTGTGCTGCTGCGTGAGGCCTTCGTCGCCCTCAACGGTCAGGTGGTGCCCCGCCTGGCCGAACACGGCTTTCCTGATGTGCGCCCGGCGCACAACGCGGTCTTCCAGTACCTCGACGCCACGGGGACGACGGTGAGCACCCTGGCCGAACGAGCTGACATGACCAAGCAGGCGATGGCCGAGCTCGTGGCCCATCTGGAGGATCGCGGCTACGTCGACCGGGTGCCCGACCCCGCCGACCGCCGGGCCAAGCTGGTCCGGCCGACCGCGAAGGGCCGGCGGGTGTACGCGGTGGTGAGGGAGATGGTCCCCGAGATGGAGCAACGCCTCGTCGAGGTCGTCGGCGTCACCCGGATGCGGCAGCTCCGGCGCGACCTCCAAACCATCCAGGAGACGTTCGCGCCGACGGGGTAGCCGGGCG
The DNA here is from genome assembly GCA_035535335.1 of Lapillicoccus sp. GTDB lineage: Bacteria > Actinomycetota > Actinomycetes > Actinomycetales > Dermatophilaceae > Lapillicoccus. The sequence continues at coordinate 441 of DATLQE010000135.1, forward strand.
AGCCGCTGGGGTTACAGTCGGCGGCGACGTCGAGGAGGTGCGCATGCCGCTCGGGGTGTCGTCGTCCGTCATCACCACGGCGCTCGGACGCATCGAGTACGCCGTCGTGGGCGTCGGTGCCCCGGTGCTGGTTCTCCACGGCAGCCCAGGCGGCATCGACGCGGCGGCCCTGATGGCGCGGTTCCTGCCGAAGGACGCCTTCTCCGCGGTGCTCGTCTCAAGGCCGGGCTACATGGACACGCCCCTCGGTCGGGATCCCACGGTCGACGCCGAGGCCGACCTCCTGGCCGCGCTCTTGGACCGGCTCGACCTCGACCGCGTCGGAGTGCACTGCTGGTCCGGCGGGGGACCGGCCGCATACCGGCTGGCGGTCCGCCACCCCGGACGGGTTCGGTCGATCGTCGCCTTCGCTGCGGTGAGCCAGGCGTACCCAACGCCGAAGCTCAAGCTGGTCGACCGGCTGCTGTTCAACACCCGCGCGGGCAACAAGCTGCTCAGCTATGTCGCGGCGAAGCAGCCCCAGCAGTTCGTGGCCGGCGTGCTCGCGGCCGAGAGTACGCTCAGCCGGCCGCTGCTCAAGGAGCGTGTCGCGCACGTCATGGCGAACCCGGGAAAGCTGGACTTCGTCGTGGGACTGGGCCTGACCGCCGAGCAGACCGCGGAGCGGCGCATCGGTTACGACAACGACGTTCGCGAGTTCGCGGCGATCACCTCCCTGGAGCTGGACCGGATCGCGGCACCGACGCTGGTGGTGCACGGAACCGCCGACTCCGACGTGCCCTACGAGCACGGCACGTTCGCCGCCTCCCAGATCCCCGGCGCTGAGCTCTTGACCCTGGACACCGGCACGCATCTCGCCTTTTACACGCACCCCGACTCCGACGCGGCCCAGCGTCGGGCCATTGACATCCTGGCCGGCTGACCGTCGTTCATCCTGTCCCGGCTCACTGGTAGTGATGGACGGTGCGGACCCACGAGCTGTCCCGCAAGCAAGCCCGTCGCATCGCCGTCCGCGCTCAGCTCCTCGACGACTCGCGGCATACCGACGCGCTCGACGTCGTCTGGTCGCTGACCTGTCTCCAGGTCGACCACACCACGGCCGTGGCGCCGAGCGCCGACCTCGTGCTCTGGAGCCGACTGGGATCCGCCTACCGGGCGGAGACCCTGGAGCAGGCCCTGGCCGAACGCCGGCTCGTCGAGCTGGACATGAGGATCCGCCCGAGCGAGGACCTCGCGCTCTACCGCGCCGAGATGGCCGAGTGGCCCGGCCTCGGACCGCTTCCCGACTGGCAGGACGAGCGGCTCGCCTGGGTCGAAGCCAACGACGCCTGCCGGGTGCAGATCCTCGACCGGTTGAGGGCGTCGGGACCCCTGGTCGCTCGTGACCTGCCCGACACGTGCGCGGTGCCCTGGCGGTCGAGCGGCTGGAACGACCGGCGGAATGTCGCGCGGCTGCTCGACATCATGGCTCAGCGCGGCGAGGTCGCGGTGTCCGGCCGGCGCGGCCGGGAACGGCTCTGGGACCTGGCCGACCGGGTCTACCCGGATGTCGACATCGTCCCGGCCGAGGACGCGGTGCACCTGAGGCACGAGCGGCTGCTCGGTGCACTGGGCATTGCGCGGTCCCGCGAGATCGGCAGCGCGGGCGAACCCGCTGTCGTGACAGGGGTTCCGGGCGTATGGCGGGTCGACCCGACCCAGCTCGACGAGCCGTTCGAGGGGCGCACCGCGCTGCTCTCACCGCTGGACCGCCTCGTGTTCGACCGCAAGCGGACCGCGGAGCTGTTCCGGTTCGACTACCAGCTGGAGATGTACAAGCCCGCGGCCAAGCGCCGGTGGGGCTACTGGGCGCTGCCGATCCTCCATCACGACCGGCTGGTCGGGAAGGTCGACGCGACCGCCGACAACCAGGCCGGCGCGCTGCGGGTCGACGCGGTGCACGAGGACGTGCCGTTCACGGCGGCAATGAGGTCGGCGGTCGACGACGAGCTGCATGACCTCGTCCGCTGGCTGGGGCTCGTGGCACGGATCGGCGGCCGATAGAAAGGGCGCATGGTGATCGTCGTTGCGCGGTACGTCGTGAAGGAGGGCCACGAGGACTTCGTGGTGTCGCTCTTGCGGTCCAACGCCGAGGCCAGCCGCCAGGAGCCGGACTGCCTCGAGTTTTCGGTCTACCGGGACGTCGAGGATCCGGTGCGCATCCTGCTCTACGAGCGCTACACGGACGAGGATGCGTTCCAGGCGCACCGGCATACCCCCCACTTCCTGAATCTCGTCGAGGGGCAGGTGGTCCCGCTGCTCGAGGAGCGCGCCTGGACCCGTATCAGCGAGGCCGCGACTCCCAGATGAGCAGCCTGAGCCTCGGAACCGTCACGCTCCCGAGCGCCTCCCTCGGCCCGGCGAACCCGTTGCCGCCACTCACCGGCGCCCCGCAGCTGCACGCCAACGTCGCCGCTGCGGACCTCGAC
>DATLQE010000136.1:0-2025 GCA_035535335.1 Lapillicoccus sp.
CCACGCTGAGCGCGTTCGCCCAGGCCGTACTCGCCGGTGGGGTCGTGGCCGGGCGGATCGAGGCACTGCCTCTGCATTCGGCCAACGGACTCCTGCTCGCCCTGGGCAACGTGGTGCTCCTCGTCGCGCTCGTGCTGGCCTGGCGACCCGGCGGCGGCCCGGCGTGGACCGTTTTCGCGGGTCTGTTGCTGGCCTTCGCGACCATGGTTCAGCTCGGCCTGGGGTTCTCGCGCTCCCTTGCCATCCACGTGCCGCTCGGCACGACGGTGATCATCGCCGTCTTTCTGCTCCTGGTCTGGGCCTGGCAGCGTCCGCTGCCCGATCGACGGTCATGACGACGATGACGCGCCGCCAGTTCGGCGGCATCCTCGGGCTGGCGGGGATCGCGGGCACCGGGCTCTGGGTCGGCGGGTTCCCCGGAGTCCTGTCGCGGGCCGGGAACGGGGCGGTGGTGCGTAGCGAGGCGACGCTGCCCGAGGCATACACCCAGCCGTTCCGCACGCCTCCGCTGGCCGTGGGGACGAGGGACGCCGATGGGGTGACGCGGTACGAACTCGAGCAGCGCACCGCGGAGGTTGAGAACCTGCCCGGGTTGTCGACGCGGCACCTCACCTACGGCGGCACCTTTCCCGGTCCGACACTCGTGTCCCGCTCCGGATGGCCCACCGAGGTGACCATCCGCAACGGCGTCACCGTCCCGACCGTGACGCATCTGCACGGTGGCCACACCCCCGCGGACAGCGACGGGTACCCGACCGATCTCCTCAGGTCGTCGGGGACCCGCGTCCACACGTACCCCATGCAACAACGCGCGGCGACGCTCTGGTACCACGACCACACCATGGCGGCGACCGCCCAGAACGTGTGGCGCGGCCTGTTCGGGATGCACCTCGTCCATGACGAGGCGGAGGAGGCGCTCGGTCTACCCTCCGGCGACCGCGACCTCCCGGTGGCGATCTGCGACCGGTCGTTCGCAGGGGACGGTTCGCTGCTGTACCCGCCGGTGACCCTCGAGCACGGTGGTATGGCCATGGTCCCGCCGGAGTACCGCGACGGCGTGCTCGGTGACGTCACCCTCGTCGACAGGGTGCCGTGGCCGGTCCTCGAGGCGCCGGCGGTCCGTCACCGGCTGCGGCTGCTCAACGCGTCCAACGCGCGCGCGTACCGGCTGGCCCTGTGGCCGCCCCCGCCGGGCGGCGGCGCTCTGGTCCAGATCGGAAGTGACGGCGGCCTCCTCGCCGCCCCGGTGACCCACGATGCGCTCGACATCTCCCCGGGCGAGCGCTACGACGTCGTCGTCGACCTCGGCCGTTACCAGCCGAGCGCCGTCGTCGACCTGGTCAACGAGCTCGAGCCCGGTATGCGAGCGGTCATGCGGTTCCGGGTCGGCCAGCGGCGGCCCGACGACTCACGGGTTCCGGACCGCCTGTCGACCGTCGAGCGACTCGACCCGGGCGCCGCGGCGGTCCGCCGCAGCTTCGACTTCCGCACTAGCGGCTCCCGTGGGCCGTGGACCATCAACGCCGGCGAGTTCCACCCGGATCGGGTCGACGCGGCGCCGGCTTTGGGTGCTGTCGAGGTGTGGAGCTTCACCAGCGACGTCGCGCACCCCGTCCACGTCCACCTCGACCCGTTCCAGGTCGTCGCTCGCGGGGCTCCCGGGCGGCTGTCTCCGCAGGATGTGGGCTGGAAGGACACCGTCGCCGTGCGGCCGTCAGAGACCGTCGAGGTGGCGGTCCGGTTCACCGACTACGCGGGCCGGTACGTCGTCCACTGCCACAACCTCGAGCACGAGGACATGGCGATGATGGCCAATGTCATGACCCACTGAGGCCGCAAAAGAGTGCAGCGCCCGGATATCCGAGCGCTGCACTCTTGTCGGTGAACGGCGACGCGTCAGCTGTCGGCGAAGCCGAGGCTCACGTCGTCCAGCCGGACCGGCTCGCCCGAGCCGGCACCGAAGGTGCTGTAGTCGTACGCGTCGTAGTTCGGCAGCGCGTACATCGCAGCCTTCGCCTCCTCGGT
>DATLQE010000137.1:0-2042 GCA_035535335.1 Lapillicoccus sp.
TAGACCCGGCCACTCACGCTGTGCTCCAAGACGGCGTCCGCCTGCGGTCGGCGAGCTGTCCGGGTTGCCGGCGTGTGGTTTGCTTGGCGGATGCACGCGCAGACGGTCAATCGGAGTCGCTGACGAGCGATGGCGTCGGTACGGGCCGCCACCGCGCAGGATGCCGTCACGTGCGCGGCGATCGTCGTCGGCCTGCCCGACTTCTTTACTGATGACGTCCCCGACAAGGTGCGAAGCGACCTGCGCGACCACGGTGGCTGGGTCATCGACGACGCAGGCGGCGTCGTCGGCTTCGCGATCGTGCAGCGCCGCGGCGTGCGCGCGGCGGAGATCCTGTGGGCCGCGATCGCCGCCGATCGCCTGGGAGCAGGCCTCGGCACCCGGCTCGTCGACCACGCCTTGGACGAGTTGAGCGCCGACGGCGTGCAGATCGTCGAAGTCAAGACCCTCGATCCGTCCGCCGACTATGCCCCCTACGACGCGACGCGTGCCTTCTGGCTCGCTCGCGGGTTCCTTCAGCTCGACACCATCGATCCGCTACCCGGCTGGCCGCCGGGCAATCCGGCCGCGATCCTCGCCGTCGCACTCGCCCCGACGCGGTAGCGCGCGCTCACCGAGTCCTGCTGACCCACCCCGAGGACCGTGATGGCCAGAAGCAGGTCCTCCTTCCGGCTGTCGAGAATGCGGCGCTGGCTCCGTCCTGGGTACACCAGTGGCCACGACAGGCCGCGCGACGAAGAAGGAGAACCACCGTGACGATTCAGCGGATGGACCACGTAAGCGTCGTCGTCGACGACCTTGAGGCTGCTATTGCGTTCTTTGTCGAACTCGGTATGGAGCTGGAGGCCGAGGCGCCGATCGAGGGACCTTGGGTGGACCGTGTCAACGGGCTCGACGGCGTCCGAGTCGACATCGCGATGATGCGGACCCCGGACGGCCACGGCCGGCTCGAGCTGACGAAGTTCCATACCCCGACGGCGGTCAGCACCGAGCCGGAGAACGCACTGGGGAACACGCTCGGCCTACGTAGCGTCATGTTCGCCGTCGACGACATCGACGCCGCTGTCGCCGGTCTGCGAGCCCGCGGCGCGGAGCTCGTTGGAGAGGTGGCGCAGTACCAGGACAGCTACCGGCTCTGCTACGTCCGCGGCCCCGAGGGGATCATCGTCGCGCTGGCCGAGCAGCTCAGCTGACGCCAACCAGAACGATCCGCTGGACGGACAAGAAAAGAGATGACCGTGCAAGCGAACGACATCACCGAGGTTCTGAACCGACCGATCAGCCAGGAGCTGTTGGCCCGCGACCTGACCCGCTTGGCCTACGTCGCCAAGGACGGCACACCCCGCAATGTCCCGATCGCGTTCGCCTGGAACGGCTCGGAGATCGTCATGTGCACTCCGAAGAACGCGCCGAAGCTCCCCGCCCTACGCAACAACCCGACGGTTGCCCTGACGATCGACACCGCGGTGCACCCACCCAAGATCCTGCTCATCCGCGGCCGGGCCGAGCTGGACTTCGTCGATGGCATCCCGGACGAGTATCTCCAGGCGAACACCACCTACGAGATGACCCCCGAGCAACGGGTCGAGTGGGAGGCGGAGGTGCGTTCGCTCTACCACGACGGCATGGTCCGGATCGTTGTGACCCCGACCTGGGCGAAGCTGATCGACTTCGAGACGACTCTGCCGAGCGCGGTCGAGGAACTGGTCCGACAGCGGGAGGAGCGTCAGCACGGCTGAGCGGCGCGCGGTCGCTCGCGTTGGGTGGGATGTCGAGAACCCGCTCGCGGCTCCGTCCCCGGAGTGAACACGGCCACAATGGGCCTACACGTAAGGAGAACATGATGGGCAAGTACCTGCTGCTCAAGCACTACCGGGGTGGCCCGGCCCCCGCCGTGGACCGGGCGCCGATGGACCAGTGGACGCCGGACGAGGTCGACGCGCACGTGCAGTTCATGCGCGACTTCGCGGCCCGGCTGGAGGAGACGGGCGAGTTCGTCGACACCCAGGCGCTGGCGCCCGACGGCGCGTTCGTGCGGTACG
>DATLQE010000138.1:0-6759 GCA_035535335.1 Lapillicoccus sp.
CGGGTCGTCGACGTTGGCACCTCCGCGCCGTTCACCATCACCATCCCGCCGGGCCGGTTCGTACTGAACCGGGCGTTCGGGATCATCCCCATCGCCATCCAGGTGCGTGACGGGGCATCGTCGACCAACGAGATCACCCGGACGTTCGTGGGCTGGCAGCGGACCAAGCAGTACGAGCCGATCCGGCTCGCCGTTGTCGCACCAGTGACCCTCTCCCCCTCCGCGGCGCTGTTCGACACGGACCCGGCAGCGCGGACGCAGGCGTGGAAGGACGAGCTCGACCCCGGGGCCCGGATCGGGCGCATCCTCGACGGCACGGATGTCGACGGACCGGCCGGTCCGGTGCCCGTCACCTGGGCGGTCGACCCGGGCGTGCTGGGAGTCGACTCGGCGGCGACCACCGGCACGGCGGCGCCCGGAACCGCTGGCGGCACCGACCCCCTCGCGCCTCTCGTCGCGCCGCTGCGCACGCGGCTGGCGACCGGAGCGGGCCGGCACACCCTGTGGGCGCTTCCCCAGGCGGACCCCGACCTCGCCGCCACCGTCGCCACGAGTCCGAACGACCCGACCATTGCCGCCGAGATCACCGCGAGCGCCTCCCTCGCTCGCGAGCTCGGCCTCCCGACGACCACGGGCATCGCGTGGGCCGTGGACGGCAGCTTCGAGGCGACCCGCGAGGCCGGCCTGAGACAGGCATACGCGGGCGTCGGCCTGCAGGCGGTGGTGGGCTCCTCGTCGGCGTTGCCGGTGACCAGCGGGTTCACCGGTCAGGCGCCGCGGCGAACCGCGTCCGGCCTCACGCTGCTGGCCTGGGATGACGTGATGAGCCGGCTGGCGACGCAGACCACCACTCCGGCGGAGGGTGCGCTGACGACGCAGCGGTTCGTCGCCGAGACCGGCGCCATCATGGCGGAGAGTCCGGGTGCCGCTCGAACGTTTCTCGTTGCCATCCCGCGCAGCCTGAACCCCGACGTGGGCGCGCTGCGGCAGGTGCTCGGCACCCTGGCGCAGACCCCGTGGGTCCAGTTCGCCAGCACCGACGAGCTGCAGCAGCAGGCGGCCAACCAGGACCCGGTCGCCAGCACCTCGAAAGGATCCTGGAGCGGCTACGGCGAGCCGCAGGTGGACGCGGCCCGGCTGAGCCGGATCACCGAGCAGCGCCGGACCACCGGCGAGATCGCCAGCGTCCTCGGGCCGAACGGCGAGGCCTACCGCAACCAGTTGTGGACGATGCTCGACCAGCTTTCGTCGGTCCGGTGGCGGGCCAACCCTGCTGAACGCGACCGCCTGGACAGCTGGGCCAGCGAGGCCGCTGCCGCGGCGACCCGCGGGATCAGCGTGGCGCCCCAGACGACGAACTTCCTCGCCGACGAGGGCACCCTCCAGGTCACCGTCGTCAACGATCTCGGCGTGGACGTCGACGGGGTGCGGCTGGTCCTCAACCCGACCAACACGAGACTGCGGATCGTCAGCCAGCCCGACCCGGTCCAGATTGCCGCCGGGAGCCGCGCGGTCGTCCCGGTCCGGGCGGAGGCGCTCGCCGCGGGACTGGTGCCGGTCAATGCGATCCTCACGACCGCGGACGGGACGCCGATCGGGGTTCCCGGCGCGCTCATCGTGCGGGCGAACCCGCCCGGCTACGCGTTCTACGTCGTCGGCGGCGCGATCGTCCTCCTGATCCTCGTGCTGGGAATCGTCCGGACCCTGCGTCGGTCCCGGACCTCCAGCCGGACTCCGGCCGTGCCGGTGGCGCCGCCGCCACCGCAGGAGGAGGAGGTCGTCGACGTGGCGCCCGAGGGCGACGGCGAGACCGTCGCCGGTCGGGAGACCGGGGCCCCCTCCGGCTCGCCGGTACGGGCGACCGGCCCTGCGGCACGTAGGATGACCGACGACCGGACCTGAGCCAGCGCGCCGCCACGCGGGCCGGGGCGGATCTCGTGTGGCTGTCGAACGGCGGCGGGAGGGGCAGTGCAGGGCGTCGGACCGGGCTCGCTCCTCGGCGGGAGATACCGCGTCCAACGTCGGGTCGCCCAGCACTCCCGCTACGAGCGGTGGGTCGCCGCCGACCAGACGCTCGACCGTGAGGTCGTCCTGCTGTGCTTCGACGCCGACGGACCTTTCGCCTCACCGGCGCTCGACGCCGCCCGTCGTGCCGCCGGCGTGGAGGAGCCCCGCCTCGTGCGGGTGCTCGACGTCGGCCGCGACGATGCCACGGCGTTCGTCGTCGAGGAGTCCCTTAACGGCGGCCGCTCGGTGACGTCGGTCCTCTCCAACGGCGGGCTGCCCGCGGAAGAGGCCCGCCGCATCGTCGGCGAGGCGGCGACCGCGCTGGAACGCGCTCGCGCCCGGGGCCTGCACCACGGGGTGCTCACGCCGCGAGCGGTCTTTCGGCTCGCCGACGGGTCGGTCAAGGTGCGCGGCCTCGCGACCGAGGCCGCCCTCGTCGAGGCCGACGACATCTCCCCCGACCGGGCCAGCCGCGGCGACACCGTGGCGCTCGTGGCCCTCACGTATGCGTTGCTCACGAGCCGCTGGCCGCTGCCGGGCCCGGACTCGGGCCTCGAGGCGGCGCCGCGGGTGGTCGGCGGGGTCGCTGCCCCGTCCGAGATCGCGGCGGGCGTGCCTGCGGACCTCGACGTCGTCGTGCGACGGACCCTGTCGGAGCACCACGGGCCCCAGACGCCGGGTCAGCTCGTCGAGCAGATCGGCCCGTGGTCACCGACGCCGGTTGGTGGAGGGTTCGAGGTCCCGGCCTTCCGGCGGCCCCCCGGCAACCCCACCGAGCGCATCGACCGCGATCGTGCCACCGGCGGAGTCGGCCGGCCGCGGACCGGCCGCGGTGGCGGCACCGCAGGGACTGGCGGCACGGGCGCCAGGGGCGCGGGGTCGGGCCTGGAGACCCGCGCTACGCCGATCGGCCCGTCCGACGGAGCAACCGGCGTGGCCGGAGCGACGGCGGCCGCGGCGGCCGGCGGCGCCCCCCACAGCGTCCTGGGCATGAACCTCGACACCCGCCAGCCCGACACGGCACCGGCCGTTGGCGACGGCGCCGACGGGGACCCGGGAGCAGCCACTCCCCACGAGGAGACTGGAACCGTCGACGCATACCCCCAAGGCGTGGACGCCCTGCTCACCTACGGGCCGTACGAGGAGGGAGACGAGGGGTACGACGACGGCACCGCCCATTCGGCCGGACCCGGCCGGTCGGCGGTCGCCGCCGGAGCCGCGGCGGGCACGGCGGCGGTGGCACGGGGAGTCGGGACCGCCCTGGGTGCCGCCGGGACGCTCGCGTCCAAGGCCGGCGGGCGGATCGGCGGTCTGGCGCGCGGGGCGGCCGACCGGGCCGCCGAGCGGTCCGCCACCCGGGCCGAACGCCGCCAGACCGAGCGGTGGGAGGACCCCCTGATCGTCGGTGAGCAGGTCCGGCTCTCCGACACCCTCGAGCCGACCGACGAGCAGTTGGAGCCGGCCCTGCCGCTGCTACCGGGCAGCGCCCAGGAGCCGCTCGACAAGAACCAGTCCCGGCTCGCTCTGCTCGTCATCGCGGCATTCGTCGTGCTCGCGGCGGTCGTCGGCATCTGGGGGCTGCCTCGACTCTGGTTGGGCAGCACTTCGGCCGAGCCGCCGGTCGTCACGCAGACGGTGACGGCGGCGCCGAGCGAGACCGCGGGCCCAGCGCCCTCCAGCAGCGCCGCGCCCACGACGTCCGCTGCCGCCGCACCGATCGGCATCGTCGCCGCGAGCCAGATCTCCGTGGACGAAGGCGTGCAGGCGTCGCGGACGGGCGCGGCGGCCTTCGACGGCAAGGGCGACACAGTCTGGCGAGCCAACAAGTACTACAAATCGGCCCAGTACGGCAGTCTCCCGGACGTCACCACCGGCCTGCTGCTCGACCTCGGCCAGCCGGCGGACGTCCACCAGGTCGCCTTTACGGTTCGTGGTCCGGCGGACGTCACGGTCTACGTCAGCGACAAGACCACCGTCGACGGCGCCACGGCCATCGGCTCGGTCACGCAGCAGGACGGTGACGCGACGGTGAGCGTCCCGAACGGCGGCGCGGTCAAGGGCCGCTACGTGATCCTCTGGTTCACGACGCTCGGACCGGACGGCGACGGGCGCTTCCGTGCCCAGGTCGCCGAGGCGAGCGTCCGGTGAGCGAGCCCACCACCGGTATGCCGCTCGCCGCCGACCTGCGGACCGAAGCGAGACCCGACCGCCCGTTCGACGCCGCGGACGCCGCCGACCGGTCCGACGTCGACCTCCTCGCCGCCCACTGCGCCGGTGACCCGGACGCGTTCGGTGAGCTGTTCCGCCGGCACCGCGACCGGATGTGGGCGGTCGCCCTCCGCACCTGCGGCGACCGGGAGATCGCCGCGGACGCCGTGCAGGACGGGTTCCTCGCCGCGTTCCGGCGGGCCGACTCGTTCCGCGGCGACGCCGCCTTCACGACCTGGTTGCACCGGATCGTCGTCAACGCCTGCCTCGACCGGCTGCGGCGGCGGCGCCCGACCACCCCGCTGCCGGAGTACGACTCGGTCGAGATCGCTGACCGCCGCGACGACCACGCCAGCACCGAGGTCGCCCTCGACGTGCGCGTGGCCCTCGCCCGGCTACCCGAGGGTCAGCGAGTCGCGTTGGTGCTCGTCGACATGCACGGCATGGGGGTCGCCGAGGCCGCCGAGATCCTGGGCGTCGCGGAGGGAACGGTCAAGTCCCGGTGCGCCCGTGGCCGCGCCGCCCTCGCCGAGCTGCTCGGCCTCGACGCGGGGACCGGTCGCCGCCGTTCAGCGGAGGATCGACCCGACCGAGCCCGGTCCAACGGGAACCGTCCGACGCCCTCCGACGTCTGATCTCCGGCGACACCCTGCCCTCGCCGACGCCCGCCCCGGCACCGCCTCCCCGCCTCGGGTGTCCTGACCCGCTAGCGTCCGAAGAGCGCCTCAGACCTCCTCAGACGACCCGTACCACCCGCAAACCGACCCCGCCCCAAACCCGGGCCGACCGGAGACCGCATGGATCCCGAGAACCCGACGAACCCCGACCACACCGACGCCGAGGCCGACGCCGCCGCGGATCCTGTGCAGTCCGCCGTCCGTACCCTGCTGCGGACCGCTCCCGACCCCGGGCCGATGCCGGCTGACGTCACCCGCCGCATCGAGGACTCGCTCGGCCAGGCCGCGGTGCGGCGGACCGGCGATCACGAGCTCTTCGACGAGCTGGGCTTCGGCGACCCTGATGCCGTCGTCCCCGTCGACGAGTCCGACGACGTCATCGTCTTCGACGGCCACGGAGACGAGGCCTCGTCGCCCGGTCACCGCACCGTCGTGCCGTTCGGACGCCGGCGCTGGCCCCTGGTGGGCGTGGCCGCGGCCGGCATGGCCGTGCTCGCCATCGCGGGTGCGGTCGTCGTCAACCAGACCCGCAGCGGGTCCGGGCTGGCCACCCTCCCGCCGCAGGGTGGCACCGGGGGTTCGGCGGGGTCGGTCCACGTCCAGGTGAGCACCACGGCATACACCAAGGACGGCCTCGTCACCGGCGCGCAGACGCTCATGGACTCCCCGGGCCCCGACGCCAGTGTCGGCGACGCCCCGTCGTCCGGACCGCTGGTCACCCAGGCCGGCGCCGCCGCGTGCGTCGCCTCGCTCGGCGCCACAGACGCGGGGGCGGTCAGCATCGACCTCGGCAGCTACGAGGGGCAACCGGCCGCGATCGTCGTGGTCCGTCGGTCCGACTCGACGGTCGTGTATGCGGTGCAGCGCGACTGCGGCGACGGCGACGCCGGCATCATCCAGGACGCGGTCCCCGTCCCGTAGGCCGCGCCACGGCGGGCCCGCGAGTGGGTCGGGAACAACACGGCCGGCCGGGCGGTTGCCGTCCATGGATCTGACGAATCGGCCGGTATGTTGGGGCTCTCGGCCTCCCCGGCCACATCATCTAGCGGTTCGAGGGCCTGCAGACCACAAGGGGTTGACTTCGTGACCGACGTGCGCAACGTCATCATCATCGGCTCGGGACCGGCCGGCTACACCGCCGCGGTCTACGCCAGCCGGGCGAACCTGCGACCGCTGCTCATCGAGGGCAGCGTCACCGCCGGCGGCGCGCTGATGAACACCACCGACGTCGAGAACTACCCCGGCTTCCGCGACGGAATCATGGGCCCGGCCCTCATGGAGGAGATGCGCGCCCAGGCGGAGCGGTTCGGGACCGAGATCATCACCGACGACGTCACCGGTGTGGAGCTCCACGGCGAGGTCAAGACCGTGACGACCGGTGACGGCGGCACCTTCTCGGCGCACGCGGTGATCCTCGCCATGGGCTCGGCCTACCGCGAGCTCGGCCTGCCCGACGAGAAGCGGCTCTCCGGCCGCGGCGTCTCCTGGTGCGCAACGTGCGACGGCTTCTTCTTCCGCGACCAGGACATCGCGGTCGTCGGCGGCGGCGACTCGGCCATCGAGGAGGCGACCTTCCTCACCAAGTTCGCCCGCTCCGTCACCATCGTCCATCGCCGGAACGCCCTGCGAGCCAGCAAGATCATGGCCGAGCGGGCCTTCGCCAACGACAAGATCGCGTTCGCCTGGAACTCGACGGTCACTGCCATCCACGGCGAGGACCGGGTCGCCGGCATCACCCTCACCGACACGCATACCGGCGAGGAGCGCGAGCTGCCCGTCACCGGCCTGTTCATCGCCATCGGCCACGACCCGCGCAACGAGCTGGTCAAGGACCTGGTCGACCTCGACCCGGCCGGGTACGTGGTGA
>DATLQE010000139.1:0-3470 GCA_035535335.1 Lapillicoccus sp.
CTTCGCGTCGAGGAGCCCGGCCAGCCCCTCGTCCTCGGAGGCGAGCCGGCCGGTGTACGCGTCGAGGATCACCCGACCGACGTCCCGGACCTTGACGTTGGTGTCCTGCGACAGCCGGACCAGGACGGCCCACGCCTCCTCGGGAGTCAGCCCGAGCCTCGCGGCGACGAGCCCCGTCACGACGCCCAGCTGCTGACGGCTCACCACCGCCTCGCGCAGCTGCGCTACGGTCGCCTCCAGCTCGGCGATTAGGTTGGGACTCACCCAGTGGAGGGCCATTCCGTCAGAGCAGCCCACTCCGTCGTGGGCACCCACTCGGTCGTGGGCCTCCACCCGATCGCGGACGGCTGCACCGTCTACCTGACTGTCCAGCGGCATGCGTCATCTCCTCGACGTCATCCGCGGACACAGGGCGGAACAAACACGTGATCCCCCTGCGTGAGTGTATGCACGAAACCCGGCGCAGCCAAGGCCGGTCCTCGCCTTGGAACTGCTATACGGGGTGCCGCGGCGCCCGACCATTGGTGGATCTGCGGTCAGCTGAGCCAGGTGGGCCGCAACCCGAACCCCGAGTCGCCCTCCGCCGTCGTCTTCGACGCGAGCACCTGGTGCAGCTGGATGCGGTTGCGCTCGAACGACAGCCGTGACCCGGCGAGGTAGAGCCCCCACACCCGCGCCACGCCGAGCCCGGCCTGGGCGACCGCCTCGTCCCAGTTGGCCGACAGGTTGCGGCACCAGTCGCGTGTGGTCATCGCGTAGTGCTCGCGCAGGTTCTCCTGATGGCGCACCTCGAAGCCCTCGTCCTCCATGACCTCGACGATGGTGCCCGACCCGGTGAGGCCGCCGTCGGGGAAGACGTAGCGGTTGATGAACCCGCGGGACGGCACGCCCGGGTGCTGGTTGTCCGGGCGGGCGATGCAGTGGTTGAGCAACCGTCCGCCGTCGCGGAGCCGGTTGCGGAGGAACCGGAAGTACGCCGGGTAGTTCGGCACGCCGACGTGCTCGGTGAGCCCGATCGACGACACCGCGTCGAAGCCGCTCTCCCGGACGTCCCGGTAGTCGCCGTGGCGAATGACACCGCGGTCGGCCAGGCCCTCGCGCTCCATGCGCGCGGCGCCCCAGGAAGCCTGCTCCTCGGACAGGGTCACACCGATCGCCGTGACGCCGTAATTCAGCACCGCGTGACGAACCATGCCGCCCCACCCGCAGCCCACGTCGAGCAGACGCATACCGGGTCTGAGGCCGAGCTTGCGGCAGACGAGGTCGAACTTCTCCTCCTGGGCCGTCTCGAGCGAGGCGTCCGCGCTCGGGTAGACCGCGCACGTATAGGCCATCGACGGGCCGAGCAGCAGCTCGTAGAACCGGTTGGACACGTCGTAGTGGTGGTGGATCGCCTCGGCGTCCCGGGCTCGCCCGTGGGTGAGACCGTGCGCCAGCCGCCGCACCCGGCCGGGCGTCTCCTCCTTGGGCAGCTCCGGAACGCGCGGCCGGTGGCCGCGGACGAACCGGGCCAGCTCCGGCAGCTCGGACAGGGTGGGCCGGTGGGGCTGCAGGCCGTCCTCGAAGAACTTCAGGACCTCGTAGGGATCCCCCTCGTCGAACGGCTCGAGCACGAGGTCACCCTGGAGGTAGGCGCGGGCGAGCCCCAGCGAGTTCGGGGACGTGAGGAGGTAGTCCAGCCCGCGTCGAGTGCGCAGCTCGAGTCTCAGGGGCGCATCGCCGGCTCCGGTCGACGAGCCGTCGTAGGCGGAGAACCGCACCGGTACCCGCTCGCCGAACACCAGCGTGAACGCGTCGGCCACGCTAGGTGGGGGTGTCGTGCGACTCGTGGTCGTCTTGCCGAGCAACGTCGTCATCGTCTGCGCACCGCCTTGTCGTAGAGGGTAGGAAGACGCCCCCGCGGGTCGTACCGCTTCTTCACGGGGCGGTAGTCGGCACCACCGTAGAGCCGGTCGAACGTGGGTTCGTCGTAGTAGGCGTCGGAGTAGAGGGACTTGTGACCGCCGAGCCGGCCGACCTCGTCCTCGATGGCCCGGTTGACATCGCCGTCCTCGCGACCAGGCTCGACGGCGACCGTCGACCAGAACCCGACGTTGACGTAGGGCTGGCCCACGGCCATGGGATAGAGCGGCCACGGGGTGTGGCCGGTCTCGGTATGCGTCGGGCGCAGCTGGATCGGGCACAGCCAGACCGGCTCGATCGGGACCTCACGGAGGAACCAGTCGAGGAAGTCGGCCGTGCGGTCCAGCGGGATCTCGACGTCCTGGACGACCCGCTCCCGCGGCGGCTTGCCGCGTCGGGTGTCCACCCAGGCCGCGACGTGGTGCCGGTTCTCGAAGGCGACGATCTTCCAGTAGACGTCGCTGCGCAGCTTGCTCTTGGGCCACAGCCGGCGCAGCAGCGGCTGCTGCGCCCCGAACGCGCGCGAGCACCAGAACCAGTCGGTGTCCCACCGCCAGAGGTAGTCATGGACCGTGAGGACGTCCCGCTCCCGTTGCCGGAGTGATCGGTAGAAGATCTGCTGACCGGTGTAGTCGCTCGGATCGGCCTGCCCCGCAACGGAGTCGGCCCACCGACCGAGGGTGAGACAGATCTCGTCCCTGGAGAAGACCACACCGTCGAGGAAGTCGACCTGCTCGCCCGACCAGGAGCGGGTCCGGGTGATCTCGCCGATGGCGTCCTGGACCTCGGCGAGCGCGCGGAACCGCACGTGATGCAGCGCGACGTAGGGGTGCACCGGTTCGAGCTCGATGGTGAGGCTCAACGCATACCCGAGAGAGCCGTACGAGTTGGGGAATGTACGGAAGAGGTCGGCGTGCTCACCGTCGGGCCGCGCGACGACGATCTCGCCGTCGCCGGTGAGGATCTCGGCCTCGAGCACCGACTCGTGCGGGAGCCCGGAGCGGAACGAGGACGACTCGATGCCGAGCCCGGTGACCGCTCCCCCGAGGGTGATGGTGCGCAGCTGTGGGACGACCAGTGGCATGAGCGCGTGCGGCAGGGTGGTTGCGACGAGGTCCTCGTACGTCGTCATCCCCTGGACGCGCGCGGTCCGGGCGACCGGGTCGAGGTCAATGACGTGGTTGAGGTCCGAGACGTCGAGGCGGGTCGAGTCAGTGGTGCGCTGACGGAACAGGTTGGACGTGCGCTTCCCGAGGCGCACCGGTGCATCCGGAGGGAGGGCGGCCAGGTCTTCGAGGAGGCGCGCGGTCGCGGCACGGTGCTGCTCGTCACCGACCGGACGGAGCACAGCCAGAGGCACGCCCCCATGAAATCAGTCCCGGCGGGATGTTGGTGCGCAGACCCCGGTGGTCAGTGCGAAGTCCGCCCACTGAGCGCCTCGCGGACCAGGGCGGCATTGCCGTGCGATCGAAGGCCGGCCTCGTCGAAGAGGGTGTCCTCCAGCCCGATCCGCGTGTCATAGCCGTGCTCCTGGGCCCACCGCAGGACCGGCCAGGCCCACGTCTCCT
>DATLQE010000140.1:0-13064 GCA_035535335.1 Lapillicoccus sp.
GCTCAACCGACTTCTGCGTGAGACCTGGACCAAGGTCATGACGCCGATCGCGACGCTCTTCCTGCGTCTGGGCATCAGCCCCGACGTCGTGACGGTCGTCGGCACCGTCGGGGTATGCGTCGGAGCGCTCGCGTTCTACCCTCGCGGCCAGCTGCTGGTCGGCACCCTCGTCATCACGCTGTTCATCTTCAGCGACAACGTCGACGGGGTCATGGCGCGGATGTCCGGGCGGCAGGGACCGTGGGGTGCCTACCTCGACTCCACCCTCGACCGGATCGGCGACGCCGCGATCTTCGGCGGCCTCGTGCTCTACTTCGCCGGCGTCCACGAGAATCTTCTGGCGGCCGGCTCCGCGCTCGCCTGCCTCATCCTGGGGTTCGTCGTGAGCTACTCCAAGGCGCGCGCCGAGGGGCTGGGGATGACCGCGAACGTCGGCATCGCCGAGCGCGCTGACCGGCTGCTCGCCGTCCTCCTGGCGGCGTTCCTCGTCGGGATGGGGGTCTCCGTCGTCCTCCTGGTGGTCGTCCTCGTGCTGCTCGCGCTGGCCAGCCTGGTGACCGTCGTCCAGCGCATGATCGTGGTACGCCGCCAGACGCTCGCCCGGACGCCGGACCAGCACACTCCCGGCCTGTCTGCGCCGTGAGCAGGACGTGACCACGTCCCGCACGGCCGGGGCGCGCAGGCTGGTGCCCGGAGGGTTGGCGCCCTTCGTCCGTCAGGTGACCGGTCGGGTCGCCTCGACGGGTCAGACGCTCGGGCTGCGGGGCGGGTTCGCGGCGGTCCGCGCGCTGCCGGCGCCCCTCGCATACCGGCTCTTCGACCTCATCGCCGATATCTCCGTGCGCCGCGGCGGCAAGGGCGTGGACCGGCTGCGCTCCAACTACGCCCGGGTCCGCCCGGAGCTCGACGAGGCCGGTCTGGACGCGCTGGTCCGGGCCGGGATGCGGTCCTACATGCGCTACTACTGCGACGCCTTCCGGCTGGTCGGCTCGACGCCGGAGGAGCTGGGTCGGGCGGTCCGCGGCGTGGGCGACGAGGCAGTCAGGGCGGCGTTGTCCGAGGGAGGTGGGGCGGTGGTGTTTCTCGGGCACCTTGGCAACTGGGACAGCGGCGGGGCCTGGTCCTCGACCCACATCGCCCCGGTGACGACGGTGGCCGAGCGGCTCGAGCCCGACGCGGTCTTTCGCGACTTCCTCGAGTTCAGGCAGTCGCTGGGAATGACGATCATCCCGTTGACGGGCGCCGGCGACCCGTTCCTCGCGCTGAAGCAGGCCATCGGACGCGGGGAGTTCGTCGCGCTGCTCGCCGACCGCGACCTCACCAACAACGGCCTCGAGGTCGACCTGTGCGGCCACCGGGCCCGGATGGCCAAGGGGCCGGCGGTGCTGTCGGTCATGACCAGGGCGCCGCTCTTCGCCGCGACAATCTGGTACGAGGAGGCCCGCGAGCAACCGAACGGCAAGCGGGTCGTCGTCGACCTGAAACGCGTGCCCACGCCCGATACCGGGTCGACCCGCGAGAAGGTCGAGGCCATGACTCAGACCTGCGCCACGATCCTCGGCGACGCCATCATCCGGCACACCGAGGACTGGCACATGCTCCAGCGGGTCTTCGTCGAGGATCTCGACGCCCTCGATGAGCGCCGCCGGCCGGAGCCGTCGAGGTCGGCGACCCGCTCATGAGGATCGGCTCATGAGGATCGGGATCGTCTGCCCGTACTCCTTCGACATCCCCGGGGGAGTCCAGTACCACGTCCGCGACCTCGCCGAGGTGTTCCTCGCCCAGGGCCACCACGTCAGCGTGCTCGCGCCCGCCGTGGAGCGCGCCGTGCTGCCGCCGTACATGACCTCGGCGGGCCGGGCGGTCCCGGTCCCGTTCAACGGGTCCGTGGCCCGGCTCAACATCGGCCCGATGGCCGCCGCG
Organism: Lapillicoccus sp.; assembly: GCA_035535335.1. Classification (GTDB taxonomy): domain Bacteria; phylum Actinomycetota; class Actinomycetes; order Actinomycetales; family Dermatophilaceae; genus Lapillicoccus. Next base: position 1,924 of record DATLQE010000140.1, read on the forward strand.
CGGGTGTCGAAGTGGGTCGAGTCCGGCGAGTTCGACCTGATCCACCTCCATGAACCGATCACCCCGAGCGTGGCGATCCTCGCCTTATGGGCCGCCGAGGGGCCGATCGTCGCGACGTTCCACTCGTCGACGTTGCGCTCGCGGGCCTACCAGGCGGCATATCCCATCGTCCGGCCCAGCCTGGAGAAGATCACCGCCCGCATCGCCGTCTCCGAGGACGCCCGGCGGACGGTGACCACCCACCTCGGCGGCGACGCGGTCGTCATCCCGAACGGGGTGTTCGTCCACCGGTTCGACCGGGCGGAGCCGCGCGCCGCGTGGCTGGGCACGCCGGAGCGTCCCACGATCGCCTTCCTCGGCCGGATGGAGGAACCCCGAAAGGGTATGCCGGTGCTCGCCGCCGCGCTGCCATCGGTGCTCGCCGCGGTGCCCGGACTCCGAGTGCTGGTGGCCGGCCCGGGAGACCCACGGGAGGTGACAGCGGGCCTGGCGCCGGAGGTGGCCGCCGCCTTGGAGTTCCTCGGCCCGGTGAGCGACGAGGACAAGGCCCGGCTGCTGGCGTCGGTGGACCTCTACGTCGCACCGAACACGGGCGGCGAGAGCTTCGGGGTCATTCTCATCGAGGCGATGAGCGCCGGTGCGCCGGTGCTCGCCAGCGACCTGCCGGCCTTTGTGCGGGTGCTCGACGGCGGTGCGGCAGGGGCGACGTTCGTCAACGAGGACTCGGCGGACCTGGCCCGCCGGTTGGTCGAGCTCATCCGAGACCCGGAGAGCCGCCGCGAGCTGGCGCGGCGAGGACGTCGTCGCGCCGACGTCTTCGACTGGTCGGTGGTGGCCTCCGACGTCATGGCGGTCTACGAGACAGTGAGCGACGGCGCCGCCCGGGTGCGGCCGTCGGCCGAGGGTGCGTCCCGATGGGCCCGGCTGTTGCGGTCCGGCCGTCCGCCGCTCGGATGACGGGTCATCGGCGGTGAGCACGCTCGAGTGGCTGACGATCGCGGTCGTTCTCGTCCTCGTGCTGGGCTGGTACCTGTCCTACAGCGCCGCCCGGCTGGACCGGCTGCACGCGCGGGTCGAGTCGACGTCGGCGGCGCTGGACGCGCAGCTCGTCCGTCGGGCAGAGGCGACGCTCGAGCTGGCCAACGGCGGGCACCTCGACGCCGCGTCGGGGCTGATCCTCGCCGCGGCGGCGGCCGAGTCGCTGGCCAACGTCGAGGGGGACCCCGACCGGGAGGCGGTCGAGTCGGACCTGACCGACGCCCTCCACGCCGCCCTGAACCCCATCACCATCGACGCGCTGCGGGCGACGGACGAACCGACGGCGGAGTCGCTGGCCCGGATCGGCGACGCGGGAACCCGGGTCCAGATGGCCCGCCGGTTCTACAACGACGCGGTGATCGACGTCCGACGGGTGCGGCGCAAGACCGTGGTCCGGGTGTTCCGGCTGGCCGGGCACGCGGAGCTGCCGTCGACGATCGAGTTCGACGACGAGCTGCCCGAGGGCCTCCGCGCCTGACGTCGGTGCGTGGTGAGCGCGAGGTGGTCGAGGGCGTACGCCTACGTGGTCGGAGCACCCTTCCCGGCTCATTACGATGGAGACGTGAGTGAGGCACTGAACGAGACCGCGCACGAAACCGTCACGGGGACCAGCCGGGTCAAGCGCGGCATGGCCGAGATGCTGAAGGGCGGCGTCATCATGGACGTCGTCACCGCCGACCAGGCCAAGATCGCCGAGGACGCCGGCGCGGTGGCGGTCATGGCCCTCGAGCGCGTACCCGCCGACATCCGCGCGCAGGGTGGCGTCTCCCGGATGAGCGACCCCGACATGATCGACGGGATCATTGCCGCCGTCTCCATCCCGGTCATGGCCAAGGCGCGGATCGGCCACTTCGTCGAGGCCCAGGTGCTGCAGAGCCTCGGCGTCGACTACATCGACGAGTCCGAGGTCCTGACGCCCGCCGACTACGCGAACCACATCGACAAGTGGGCCTTCGACGTCCCCTTCGTCTGCGGCGCAACCAACCTCGGCGAGGCGTTGCGAAGGATCACCGAGGGCGCCGCCATGATCCGTTCCAAGGGCGAGGCCGGCACCGGCGACGTGTCCAACGCGACCACCCACATGCGGCAGATCCGCGGCGAGATCCGTCGCCTGACCAGTCTTCCCGAGGACGAGCTCTACGTCGCCGCGAAGGAGCTGCAGGCGCCGTACGAGCTGGTCAAGGAGGTCGCCGGGCTCGGCAAGCTGCCTGTCGTCCTCTTCACCGCCGGCGGCATTGCGACGCCGGCCGACGCGGCGATGATGATGCAGCTCGGGGCGGAGGGCGTGTTCGTGGGCTCCGGCATCTTCAAGTCCGGCAACCCTGCCCAGCGGGCGGAGGCCATCGTCAAGGCGACGACGTTCTTCGACGACCCCGACATGCTGGCCAAGGTCTCGCGCCGGCTCGGTGAGGCCATGGTCGGCATCAACGTCGACGAGATCCCGCAGCCGCACCGGTTGGCGCAGCGCGGCTGGTAGAAACCCAGCGCACGTCGAGCGCCTTTGCTCAGGTCACCTCGACGAGGTCCGCGTCGAGCAGCTGACCCTCGGCCACGCGGAGCACCGCGAGCGTGCCGTGCGGCTGGCGCCGACGGTCCGTCGGCGATCCTGGATTGAGGATCCGGAAACCGCCCTCGGCCACATCCATCGGGATGTGCGAGTGTCCGAAGACGACGAGGTGGCAGCCGCCGAACCGAGCCCGGAGCCGCCGCAGCCGCCCAGCCGCCGGGCCGCTGTCGTGGATCATCCCGACCCGCAGCCCGTCGAGGTCCAGCTCCAGCGTCTCCGGGGCGCCCCACGCCGCGACGTCGGGACCGTCGTTGTTGCCCAGCACCGCGCGGACCGGCGCGTAGGCGGCGAGCTCCTCGAGCACCGAGGCGGTGCACACGTCTCCGGCGTGGAGGACGAGGTCCGCGCCGCGGAGGTGGTCGGCCACCGCGGGAGGGCACCGCTTCCAGCGTCGCGGCGCGTGGGTGTCGGACAGCACGACCACCTGCAGTGCGCGGTCGGGGTGCGGGCTAGCGATGCGCTCGGGCATGGTGCTCGGCGAGCAGGTCCGTACCCCAGTCCCGGCGGAGGTCACGCCAGACGGTATGCGCGTGGTTCGCCCCGTCCTGGGTGTTGTCGTACTCCAGCAGGAACGTCGCGCCCTTCACCGAGTAGTAGTGCGGCGCGCCCAGAGTCGTCGGGCCCGCCCAGGCGAACGACACCTCACCGATCCCGGCCTCGGCCACCGCCCGCCAGGCCTGGTCGGCGACCGGTTCCGCCGCCCGTCCGAGATACCAGCGCACGAGCGCCTGAAGCTGCTGCGCCTGAGGGCGGTCCATGTCCTCGTACCGCAGACCGCCCGGAACGACGCCGGGATCGGCGACGGGGTCGTGACGGGTCGCGATGTCGTCGGGCGCGGTCGGGGACACGACGGCATCCGCCAGCTGGTCCACCGTCAGGGCGGCCACCAGGTCGCGGGCCAGCGCCTCCTCCTCGCGCAGCACCTGGAGCCCGGTGTGCGGGCCACTGCGAACCACCGCCGGGTTGGCGCCGAGGAAGCACGGCGTGACGGCGATCGCGTCGCCGACGACCGTGGCATGGATGCCCACGTGGTGGCCGCCGAGATGCCAGGCCCACACGTCGTCGTCGGGGTCGCCGAGAACCCGCGCCCAGTACCGCTCCGAGCTGCGCCGCTGCCATCCGGACCTGCCCGCCGACCGCTCCACCTCGCGAAGCACGTCGTCGAGGTTCATCACCTGGCGCGTCCGGTCGGCCCCCATCGCGCTCAGGGTGACGCCGAGCAGCTCGTCGAGCGCACCGCGGGCCACGTCGGAGAGGTCGCCGACCGCGACACCCGGCCGAGGCCCGGGTAAGTAGGTCCAGACCTTTCGGTCCGCGGTGTCGAAGTCTGCCATCGCCGCCGTGCGACCGGCGTCGTCGAGCGCGTCGACGAATCGTCGGGCGGTGGCCCGCAGGACCTTGGCTGGCTCACCCACCGGTCGACCGTAGCTGACGCATCTCGTCCGACGCCGCCCGCAGGTCGAGCTCGCGACCGAGGAAGCGCGCATACTCCTCGGCGGCGCCGACGACGCGCGAGTCGTCCCAGGGCAGGTCGAACATCGCAACCTCCACCGTCACCGAGTCGGGTCGCAGCGTCCGCTGCCAGGCACCGGCGATCACCCCGTCGACGACGACGGCGCGGTTCCACGGGAGCGTCCAGTAGTCGTGGTCGGGGTGGGCGATGGCGCTGCGGTCCTTGTAGGCCATGCCGTACTCGTCGTAGTCGGGCATGAGGAAGCTGCGGAGATCGCCGGATGGCTCGCCGTCGGCGAGCAGGTATGCGCGGCCGTCCGACTCGACGGTGGTCACCTCGTCGCCGAGCAGAGTCAGAGCCCGCTTGACCTGGCTCACCGTGAGGCCGCTCCACGTCGTGAGGTCCGGGACTGTCGCCGGGCCGCGGGTCCGCAGGTAGCGGGCCACGAAGCGCGCCAGCGCATCGTCGTCCGACAGCTCTGGCGTGGGCGCCGCCCGCTCGTCGAGCAACGCATAGGTGGGCTGGTTGCCCCGCCGCGGTCCGCTGCAGACCACGCCTTGCAGCTCGGCATACATGAGCAGGTAGGCCAGATGGAACCCCTTCTCGCCCACCCACCCCGCCGGCAGCGCCGCGCGAATCTCCTTGCGGGTCAGGTGGTTCCCCCCGGCGAGCAGTCCGCCCACGAGGGCGGCGAAGCTCTCCAGCCGCGCGGTGTCGAGGTCGAGGCTGCGGTACATGAACGCGTTGGCCTGGTGGACCCGTTTCGCGGTCACCTGCAACACCAGCCGGATGTCCTCCGCCGCCACGAAGTGCCACGTCGGGCGGAGTACGTGCAGGCGCAGGATGCGTCCCTCGTCGCACGCCGACTCGACCGCCTCGTCCGAACCGCCGTCGGCCAGGCGCAGGCCGATCGCCCACTTGGCCATCGCGTACTCCTGGGCCTGCATTGCCACCAGGTGCGACACGACGGCCGCCGGGTCGGTCAGCGTCGGCCCGACGAGCTGCTGGTGCGCGAGCCGCAGCCGACGGATCGTGTCGTCGTCGAGGGCGACGGTCATGTCACCGTCGCCCGGGCGCGGAAGGCGTCGCGCGCATACTCCTCACCGTCGACCACCTCGGCGAAGGCTACGGCGGCGCGGGCGGCGTCGCGGTGGGACACGTAGAGGGGCGCGAACCCCAACCGCACGAGATCCGGCTCGCGGAAGTCGCCGACCACGCCCCGCGCCATCAGAGCCTGGACCACCGCGTACGCCTCCGGATGTCGGACGGCGACCTGCGAGCCGCGCCGGTGGTCGTCGCGCGGCGTCACCACGGCATTCCCATGACCGAGCCGGTCGAGACACTCCACGAAGAACCGCGTCAGAGACAGCGACCGGGCCCGCACGTCGGCGACCACGAGCCCGTCGTATGCGGAGAGCGCCGCTTCCAGCGCCAGGATGCTGAGCAGCGGGCCGGTGCCGACCCGCGCCCGGGTGATCCCGCCGGCCGGGTCGAAGGCCGCTTCCATGGCGAACGGTCGAGCGTGACCGTGCCACCCCGTGACCGGACTGTCGAAGGCCGACTGGTGCTCCTCCCGCACGTAGATGTAGGACGGGGCGCCCGGGCCCCCGTTGAGGTACTTGTACCCGCAACCCACCGCCAGGTCGGCGCCGTCGTCGTCGAGCCGGACGTCGACGACCCCCGCCGAGTGGCACAGGTCCCAAGCCGCCAGGGCCCCCACCTCGTGCGCCGCCTCGGTGATGGTCACCAGGTCCCAGAGCTCGCCGGTCCGATAGTCGACCGACGAGTAGGACACGAGCGCGACATCGGCGCCGACCTGGGCCAGCCGCGCCTCGACCTGCGGCGGCGGGACGCGCTCGACGGTGAGGCCGGCGAGCCGGGCCGCGCCGTCGAGGACGTAGAGATCGGTGGGAAACGAGTCGGGATCGGTGAGGACGACCCGCCGGTCCGGGCGCATCCGCGCGGCCGCGACGAAGAGCTTGAACAGGTTGACCGACGTGGAGTCGGTGACGGCGACCTGACCGGGCGCGGCGCCCACGAGACGCCCGATCCGGTCGCCGACCCGTTCCGGGGCGCCCCACCAGTCGGACTCGTTCCAGGACCGGATGAGCCGCTCGCCCCACTGGCGTTCGGCGACGTCGGCGAGGGTGTCGGGAACGGCCCGGGGGAGGGCGCCGAGCGAGTTCCCATCCAGGTAGACCAGTCCCTCGGGGAGGGCAAAGGCGTCGCGCCGGTATGCGTCGGCGTGCTCGGCATCGAGCGCCGCCGCCCGTTCGATGATCTCGACCGGCAGGTCCACGTCGTGACCGTACCCGAGCGCCGCGACACCTGCCGGGCCGTGACGACGCGCTGACGCGTACCGTGACCGCTCGTGCGTGACGCGCTGACGATCGGCGTCCTCGCCGTCCAGGGAGACGTCCGCGAGCACGTCCGGGTGCTCACGGAGCTGGGCGCACACGCATACGGCATCCGTCGCCCCACGGAGCTCGCCCACCTCGACGGGCTGGTGATTCCGGGCGGCGAGTCGACGACGATGGACAAGCTGGTGCGGGCGTTCGACCTCTATGACCCGCTGCGGGCGCTCATCGCCGAGGGGCTGCCGGTCTACGGGTCGTGCGCCGGGATGATCATGCTGGCCGACCGGATCGCGGAACCCCGTCCCGGGCAGCAGACCCTCGGCGGGTTGGACGTCACGGTCCGGCGGAACGCCTTCGGACGGCAGGTCGACTCCTTCGAGGAGGACCTGGACTTCGCGGGCGTGGACGGCGGCCCGGTCCGCGCCGTGTTCATCCGGGCGCCCTGGGTCGAGGAGGCGGGGGACGGTGTCCAGGTGCTGGCGCGCGCCGCCGGTAGAATCGTCGCCGTTCGTCAGGGACCCCTCCTCGCGACGTCCTTCCACCCCGAGGTCACGGGCGACACGCGGGTCCACGAGCTCTTCGTCGACATCATCAAGGACGGTTCATGAGCGGCCACTCCAAGTGGGCGACCACCAAGCACCAGAAGGCGGCCAAGGACGCCAAGCGCGGCAAGCTGTTCGCCAAGCTGATCAAGAACATCGAGGTCGCCGCGCGCACCGGTGGCGGTGACATCAACGGCAACCCGACGCTCTACGACGCCGTCCAAAAGGCCAAGAAGACGTCCGTCCCGAACGACAACATCGACCGCGCCATCAAACGGGGGTCAGGCGCCGAGGGCGGGGCAGCGGACTGGCAGTCCATCACGTACGAGGGGTATGCGCCGGGCGGGGTCGCGGTCCTCATCGAGTGCCTGACCGACAACCGCAACCGGGCCGCCGCCGAGGTTCGGACCGCTCTGACCCGCAACGGCGGCCAGCTGGCGGACCCGGGCAGCGTCGCCTACGTCTTCGACCGCCGCGGCGTCGTCATCGTGCCCAAGTCCAACGGCCTCACCGAGGACGACCTGCTCGAGGTGGTCCTCGACGCCGGCGCCGAGGAGGTCAACGACAACGGCGACACCTTCGAGATCGTCTCGGACGCCTCCGACTTCGTCGCGATTCGTAGCGCGGTCCAGTCGGCCGGCATCGACTACGAGTCGGCGGAGGCCGCCTGGGTCCCCAACCTTCAGGTGCCACTGGACCTCGAGGGGGCTCGCAAGATGATCCGCGTCATCGACGCGCTGGAGGACAGCGATGACGTCCAGAACGTCTACGCCAACGGGGACATCCCCGACGACGTCCTCGCCGAGCTCGACGAATCGCTCGACTGACGAGTGACCCTCGGCGCGTTGATCCCGAGCTCGCCGCGACGCCGCCGGTAGCCTCGGCTCCGAACAGGTGTTCGGGACGGCGTGACGAGGAGGGTATGCGAGTGGTGCGCGTCCTCGGGGTCGACCCCGGACTGACCCGCTGTGGGATCGGGGTGGTCGAGGGGGCGCCCGGACGTCCGCTTCGGATGGTCGATGTCGACGTCCTCCGCACGCCGACGACGATGGCGACACCGGACCGGCTGCTGTCGCTGCACGCGGACCTCGACGCGTGGGTCCGCCGCTACCACCCCGACGCGGTGGCGGTCGAGCGGGTCTTCGCCGACGTCAACGTGGCCAGCGTCATGGGCACCGCCCAGGCGTCGGCGGTCGCCATGCTCGCCGCCGCGGCCCGTGGCATACCGGTGCACCTGCATACGCCCACCGAGGTCAAGGCCGCCGTCACCGGCAACGGGCGCGCGGACAAGGCGCAGGTCGCCGCCATGGTCACCCGGCTGCTCCGGCTCACCGAGATCCCGAGGCCCGCCGACGCCGCCGACGCCCTCGCCCTGGCCATTTGCCACGTCTGGCGCGGCGGCGCGGCGTCCCGGCTCGAGGCGGCCGTCGCGGCGCAGGCGGCCGCGCGGTGATCGCGTCCGTCCGCGGGTCCGTGCTCCGCGCCGGTCTGGACTCGGTCGTCGTCGACGTCGGTGGTGTCGGCATGCTCGTCCACACGACGCCCCGGACGGCGGCGGGTCTGCGCACCGGCCAGCCCGCGTCACTGGCCACCTCCCTGGTGGTCCGGGAGGAGTCCCTGACGCTCTACGGCTTTGCCGACGAGGACGAGCGGTCGCTGTTCGAGACGGTGCAGACCGTCTCCGGAGTCGGACCGCGGCTGGCGTTGGCGATGCTGGCCGTGCACAGCCCGGACGCGGTGCGCGCGGCGGTGACCACGGGCGACCTGGTCGCCCTGACCAAGGTGCCCGGGATCGGCCGCAAGGGCGCGGAGCGGATCGTCCTCGAGCTGCGCGACAAGATCGGGGTCCCCTCCGAGCCGGTCTCCGTCGGCGACCGGCCGGCCACGGCGGCCTGGCAGGGGCAGGTCCGCGAGGCGCTGGTCGGCCTGGGCTGGACCGTCCGGCAGGCCGACGACGCCGTCGAGGCGGTGACGCCGATGGAGTCGGACGGGGCCACCGTGTCGGCGCTGCTCAAGGCGGCGTTGCAGGAGCTGGGCCGATGATGGAGCGGCGAGGACAGTGCGAGGACACGAGCCGGGGGTACCACCCGCTTGCGGGGGACGTACGAGTGAGGCCCGGAGCGCCGACGAGCGCGACCGAGGGCACAGGGGCGAGGGGGAGCGCGACGTGACCGAGGACGGGTCCTTCGAGGCCACGGCACGGGTCGTCGACGCACGGCCGGACGAGCGCGACCGGCAGGTCGAGGCGGCCCTGCGCCCTCGACGACTGGCCGACTTCCCGGGTCAGACGCGCGTGCGCGAGCAGCTGTCGCTCGTCCTGGAGGCGGCTCGCCGACGAGGCACCCCGCCGGACCATGTACTGCTGTCCGGTCCACCGGGGCTGGGCAAGACGACGCTGGCCATGATCGTCGCGACGGAGCTGGAGCAGCCGATCCGGGTCACCTCGGGTCCGGCCATCCAGCACGCCGGCGACCTCGCCTCGATCCTCTCGTCGCTGGCCGAGGGTGAGGTGCTGTTCCTCGACGAGATCCACCGGATGTCACGGCCGGCCGAGGAGATGCTCTACCTCGCCATGGAGGACTTCCGGGTGGACGTCGTCGTCGGCAAGGGTCCGGGGGCGACGGCCATCCCGCTGGAGCTGCCGCCCTTCACCGTGGTGGGCGCCACGACGCGGGCCGGCTTGCTGCCGGCGCCGCTGCGGGACCGGTTCGGGTTCACCGGCCATCTGGACTTCTACTCGGTCGACGAGCTGAGCGTCATCTTGCGGCGCAGCGCCCGGCTGCTCGAGGTCGAGGCCGACGAGGCGGGGATCGCCGAGATCGCGATCCGCTCCCGCGGGACACCCCGGATCGCCAACCGGCTGCTGCGCCGCGTCCGTGACTGGGCGCAGGTACACGGCCGCAGCGTCGTCGACCTCGACGCCGCGAAGGTCGCGCTGGCGATGTTCGACGTCGACGAGCGGGGGCTCGACCGGCTGGACCGGGCCGTGCTCGAGTCGCTGTGCCGGCGGTTCGGCGGAGGGCCGGTCGGTCTCACGACGCTGGCCGTGGCGGTCGGCGAGGAGGCGGACACCGTGGAGACGGTCGCCGAGCCGTTCCTCGTGCGGGAGGGTTTCATGGTCCGGACCCCGCGCGGCCGGGCGGCCACCCCGCTGGCGTGGGAGCACCTCGGGCTGGCGCCGCCGCGGGGCTCGGGTTTGCTGGGGACCGGAGGCGCCGGCCGGCTCGGTGCCCAGGACACGCTGCTACCGCTCGACGAGCCGGGGAGGTTCGGCGGCTAACCGGGGCGATTCTCGCTTCCAGGCTCGCCTTCTTGTGGATTTGCGGGTGCCGAGCGCCGTGAATCGACAACACCGTGAGTCTGGAAGCGAGAAGCCCGTGCACGGGCATACTGGAGGGGCTTTGGTGGCCCTCGCTGTCCTCACCTAGACTCTCGCGGGCGCTTCCGGCGCCATCGCGGCACTTGCGCGGCCCCGGAGACGTTCTGGGGAACGGTGACCGCCACCGCAGGATCCCGCCGAGGGATCGACCGAACGACACGAAGGACGATGGTGCATGAGTGAAGGGCTGGCGGGGCTGCTGCTGCCGGCGATGGTCGTCGTGCTCATCGCGTTCATGTTCTGGAGCCAACGGCGCCGGCAGAACGCCGCCGCCCACCTGCAGGAGAGCCTGAGCGTCGGGGACGACGTCTGCACGACCTCGGGGCTGTTCGGGACCATCACCGCGCTCGACGACCTCATGGCGACCCTCGAGATCGCCCCGGGCACCCAGGTGCGCTTCGACCGGCGCGCGATCGCGACCAAGGTCGACACGAGCGGCCGACCGATCACCGGCGCCGGGTCCGCCCCGACGACACCGACGGATGCGCCCCGCACCGACCCCGAGAAGTAACCCGTGGCATTGAACCCCCGTACGCGCGGCCCGCGTCGCACCCTCGCGGCGCTGATGGTCGTGCTCATCGTCCTCTTCGGCGGAATCGCCGCCGCCGCGACCTGGGCCTCCGCCCAGTGGACGCCCAAGCTCGGACTCGACCTCGAGGGCGGCACCGAGATGACCCTCGAGCCGGTTCTCGCCGACGCCAGCCAGCAGGTCAACCAGGGGCAGCTCGACAAGGCCCGCGACATCATCTCCCAGCGCGTGGACTCCTACGGCGTCGCCGAGGCCGAGGTGACCACCCAGGGCGGC